>DASVGS010000294.1:0-5632 GCA_036379435.1 Ignavibacteriaceae bacterium | reverse complement strand
TTTTAATTTTTTCAGAACGACTGATAAGATTTCCTCTTCCATCAGTAAGCTTATTCATTGCTTTATCATAATTATCTTTTGCAGAAACCAAACCTTTACCAACAGAAATCAGATCATCAACAAAAGCTGTAAACTTATCGAGCATCTCGCCACTTTGTCGTGCAATTTCAATCGCGTTTTTATTTTGATTTTCCTGTCGCCATATACTTGAAATTGTTCTTAATGTTGCAAGCAAAGTTGATGGACTTACTATTACAATATTCTGTTCAAATGCATCCGTAAAAATTGAAGGATCAGATTGAACTGCAATTGCAAAAGCTGGTTCTATCGGCATAAACATTAAAACAAAATCCAGACTTTCAAGCTGATAAAGATTTTGATAATTCTTTCCGCTTAAGTTTTTTATATGCGCACGAATCGAATTAATGTGTTCTCTTAATCCAAGCTGCTTTTGATGTTCATCCTCTTCAGAAACATATTTTTCATATCCAACAAGTGAAACCTTAGAATCGATAATGATGCTTTTATTTTCAGGAAGATTAATAATCACATCAGGCTGAAATCTTTTACCAGATTCTGTTGTCAAGCTTTCCTGAACAACATATTCTCTTCCTTTAACGAGCCCTGATTTTTCAAGAATACTTTCAAGAATAAATTCGCCCCAATTACCTTGAGTTTTACTTTGTCCCTTTAGCGCAGTTGTTAAATTCTTTGCTTCCTGTGTTATCTGTTGATTCATTTCCTTTAGCATCTGCAATTGCTCGCGTAAAGAAGCATGACCTTGGATATTCTTATCACTACTTTCCTGAACTTTTCGTTCAAACTCGGAAATTTTTTCTTTTAATGGATTTAATATCTCGCTTAGCTTTTCTTTGTTCTGTTCTGTGAACTTATTCCCTTTTTCTTCAAAAATTTTGTTTGCAAGATTTTCAAATTCTTTTGTGAATTTTTCCTGCAACTTTTCTATCTCTTCTTTTTGTTCAGATAATTTTGTTTGAAGATTAACGTAATCAGATTTTAGCGATGAATTCTCAGATGTAAGCTTTTCGGATTTTTCTCTTTCGTTTTTCAGATCATTAAGCAGCGAAACTTTATCAGCTTCAAAAAGTTTAATTCTTTCAGATAATTTACCGGCATCAACTTTTAATGAGTTGATTTGCTCATTGAATTTGTTGGCTTCATCAATTGAAATTGTTTTTTTGCTTTTGAAAAAGAAAAAAGCAATCACAAATCCGATTACTAAACCGATTATGAGATATATTATTTCCATTTTATATCCTTTTAATTCAATGGCACACAGATTACACTGATTATGCAGATCTGCGCTAATCAGCTGCATCTGCTTTATCAGCGTGCTAATGTATTTTATTCCAAACTTCCTATTACTTTTTCAACTTTTTCAAGTATTTCACAAGATTTTACAAGCTCTTTCATCTTGTTATGATCTGGATAAAGCGGACGATCGATATCAAGAAATTCCACATGTTTTCTAATTACTTCTTTCGCTTTTGCAACACCTTTACCCGGAGTATGTTCACGGAAATCAAGTGCTTGTGCCGCCGCCATAAACTCTATACCCAATATACCATAAGCATTATCCAATATCTGTTGATTCTTAAGAACAGTATTCA
This sequence comes from Ignavibacteriaceae bacterium, assembly GCA_036379435.1. Lineage (GTDB taxonomy): Bacteria > Bacteroidota > Ignavibacteria > Ignavibacteriales > Ignavibacteriaceae > IGN3. Next base: position 4,001 of record DASVGS010000294.1, on the reverse strand, counting down.
TTCCCATTGAAACAAAATCTTCCTGATCAGCCGCAGCAGGAATTGATTGAACCGATGCTGGTGCTGATAAAATTCTTTGTTCCACAATTAATGTATCGGCGGTATATTGACTTAGCATCAGACCTGAAAACATACCAGCGCCTTTTGTTAAAAAGGCCGGTAAGCCAACACTTAATGCCGGATTGTTTAACCTGTTCATTCTTCTTTCTGATAAAACACTTACCATTGTTACTGCAGCACTAATCATATCCATAGGAAGTGAAACTGGCGTTCCCTGAAAGTTTGCACCTGTCAAAGTAACTTTATCTTCAGGAATAAAAATCGGATTATCTCCAACTCCATTTAATTCAATTTCTATTTGTGATTTTGCATAAGCAACTGCATCATGTGCAGCACCAATTACCTGCGGAGTAGAACGCATTGAATATGCATCCTGTACTTTTTGTTTTATCTTTCCTGTTAGTAAGTCACTTCCTTCAACACATTTTTTTATTGAGTTTGCACTACGAACTGCTCCTGAAAATCCACGTAGCTTGTGAAGACGTGCATCATAAGGTTTCATATTTGCAAGGAGAGCTTCTAAAGACATCGCTGCAGCTATTTCTGCCTGCTTTAACCATCGATTGATATCAAATAATTGTAAAGCGCTTATTGCGGTAATAAAATTTGATCCATTAATTGTTGCTAGTCCATCTCGTGCTTGTAATCCTGGAATTTCTATACCGGCATTTTCAAAAGCAATTTTTCCTGGCAGCCGCTCTCCATTATAAAAAGCTTCTCCTTCTCCCATTAACAATAAAGCGATTTGTGACATTGGCGCTAAATCACCACAAGCGCCGACTGAACCTTTTTGACAAACGACAGGAATACAATTTTTGTTAAGCATTTCAACAAGTGTTAAAGTAATTTCAGGTCTGCAACCAGAATTACCGTGAGCGTGAACATTAATTCTTGCGGCTATTGCACCACGAACATGTTCAATCGGCATTGGCTCTCCTATTCCAGCCGAGTGATTATAAATCAGATATTTTTGAAAATCTTTTACCTGTTCATCATTCAAAACAACTTCAGAAAATTCACCGATGCCAGTATTAACACCGTACATTATTTCGTGAGCCTGAATTTTTTCTTCAAGCATAGCACGACAGACTTTTATTCTTTCAATTGCTTTTTTTTCTAATTCTACTTTTTCATTGTAGCGGGCAATACTAACTAATTTTTCTACAGTAAGATTTGAGCCATCAAGTGAAATTGACATTGTTCCTCCGAGTGAAGAAATATTTGATTATTAAATTTAAGTATAAGAATGGAGAAAATGGAAGTTTAATCAAAGCAAAGAATAAGCAAGTTTACTCAATTATTTAAATTTGAGTGTCACTTCTTATATCAGTAATTTTAGTTATAATTATTCAACTCATATTTAATTTTAATGAACGACATTAACGACAACAATCAAAGCAAAGAACCTGAAGAATCAGAATATTTAATCATCAAAAAGGAAATTGATCCGGATTATGATCCTGATAATGATCTGGAATTTAAAATTACACCTGTTGCCGCAGCTTTTTTAGGGTTAGCAGGCGGATTTTTTCTATACCAGATTGTAGGCTCTTTACTTACAATTATAATTTTTGGCATTAACCTCGAATCTATTCCTGTAAACGATCTTCGCCTGATGACGATGGCTGGGCAGATTTTATTTATTTTGCTTCCGGCATTATTATTTGCAAAATGGATATATTCTGATGTTGGTAAAATTATCAGGATTCGTAGACCGGATTGGAAAGAATTAAGTCTATTTATAATTGGAATTGTAATTCTAACCCCGTTATTACAAAGCTACCTGTATATCCAAAATTATTTTTTAGAAATATGGGCAAAGAATTATTCCTTTGTAAACTCTTTAAAAAGTTTTTTTGATTCATTAAATGAAATGGTTGAAAAAACTTATGGCAATCTTCTTTCTGCTTCCAACATTTTTGAGTTTATACTTGTAGTACTTGTTGTAGCCATTGTGCCTGCTTTATCCGAAGAAACAATGTTCCGCGGATTTATTCAAAGAAGTTTTGAGTTGAGATACAAAAAATATGCTGGTGCATTAATAACTGCTTTGTTTTTCAGTCTTTATCATTTTAATCCGTATGGATTTATTCCGCTTTTTATTCTTGGTGCTTTCTTTGGATTTGCAGCATTTAAAAGTAAAACTCTCATCATTCCGATGATCTTACATTTTCTGAATAACTTTTCGGCAGTGTCGCTTTATCATATAATTGGTGATGATGAATTAATAAAATCAGATGCATCTGTTAATTCAGGTGAACTTTCATCATATATTTTTATGTTTTTTAGTTTAACATTTTTATTCGTTGCTTTGATTATATTAATCAATAAATACTATACCTCAAGAAAATTAATAAAGGAGAATTAGTTATGCCATTTTGCCCAAATTGTACATATGAATATAAAGAGGGCATTAAAATATGTCCTGATTGCGGAACGCCATTAGTTAAAGAACTAATTGATCACGAATGGGTTGTAGTTTATACTTCGGATCAGGAGTATGATGTTCAGATGGTAAAAGATGCTCTTGAAAGCGCGGATATTGAAGCTACAATCTTATCACAAAAAGACAGCAATTTTCCTGCAACAGGTGATCTTGCTGTTATAAAACTTCTGGTTAAAACTGAAGATGCAGCATCTGCAATAAATTTTATTAAAGAGCTAAAAAATACAAATCCGGAAGAAGAATAATGGCTTTAGGAAATACGGCTGTTCGTGTATTAGTTTCGGTTTTTGCCATTCCGATTATTGTGTTATTCTCGTATCTGGGCGGGGTTTATTTTTTAAGTTTAGTTCTGCTAATAGCGGGAGTATCATTCTATGAATTTTCAATAATGGCAAAAGTAAAAGGTGCACTTGTAAATATTAATTTGGGATTAATTGCATTAATCTTCTTAATACTAAATCAGTATAAGTTTTTTTACAGCCAGTATATTTTTTTAATTGGTTTTTTTATTGTACTTCTGCTTTTTGAATTATTCAGGAACAACGGCTCTGCGATACAAAATTTAGGTGCAACGTTGTTAGGTATTTTTTATTTGGGAATTTTTGGAAGCACATTAATTGGGTTAAGAGAATTTTATCCCGATATAAATGGTTTATACAATCAAGGTGGATTCTTAATCATATCATTATTTGCTGTCATCTGGATCTGTGATTCAGCAGCTTTTTTTGGTGGTACCGCACTGGGAAAACATAAACTATTTCCACGTGTAAGTCCTAAAAAAAGTTGGGAAGGAGCAATTTTTGGATTTTTATTTGCAATTATAACAATGATACTTGCAAAGTATATTGTGCTAAATTTTTTATCATTTAAAGATGTGATTATAATCGGATTTATAATTGGAACATTTGGTCAAATGGGTGATTTAGTTGAATCTTTACTAAAACGTGATGCCGGAGTTAAAGATTCATCAAACCTTATTCCGGGACACGGCGGAATCTTTGATCGGTTTGATTCTTTATTGTTTTCTTCACCAATTATTTACTTATACTTAACACAAATTGCCTGATGCATTGGAAAAAGATTTTATGAGTGGAAAAGTTTCTGTAATTACTCTTGGTTGTTCAAAAAACACAGTAGATTCTGAAAGATTGATGAAGCAAATTCAATCTAATAAAATTGGATTAATCGATGATCCAAACAAAGCTGAAACCGTTATTATAAATACTTGTGGATTTATTGAAGCCGCCAAAGAAGAATCTATAAATACTATTCTGGAAGCAGTTGCAATGAAGAGAAATGGCAAAATTAAAAAAGTTATTGTAGCCGGCTGCTTATCTGAACGATATAAAGAGGATTTGTTAAAAGAAATTCCTGAAGTAGATGTTTACTTTGGAACTGAGAATTATGAAGGAATAATAAAAGAACTTGGTGGAAATCTAAAAAAAGAATTACTTGGGGAAAGATTACTAACAACACCATCGCATACTGCTTATTT
>DASVGS010000293.1:0-9493 GCA_036379435.1 Ignavibacteriaceae bacterium | reverse complement strand
GTATATGTTGCAGGATTTGATCTTGGAGTTCTTCCAATTGGTGATTGATCAATTTCAATTACTTTATCAATGTGTTCTAATCCTTCAACAGATTTGTATGGAAGCGGAACAAGTTTAGAAGAATAAATTTTCTTCATTAAAATTTTAACAAGTGTTTCATTTATCAAAGTTGATTTGCCTGAACCGCTAACTCCGGTTATAACAGTAAAAGTTCCAAGCGGAATTTTTAGATCAATATTTTTTAAATTATTACCGCTTGCACCTTTTAAGATTAGAGATTTACCAGTTCCCTCTCTGTGTTTTTCAGGAATTTCAATTCGCTTTTTATTATTGAGATAAGAAAGCGTTAAAGAATCATATCCATTTTTTGCTTTAGTCAGTTCAGATGTTTCTCCCGCAATGCAAACTTCACCACCGTGAACTCCGGCTGCAGGACCAAGATCAATAATAAAATCAGAACTTTCAATTGTTTCCCTATCGTGTTCAACAACAATTACTGTGTTTCCCAAATCGCGAAGATTTTTTAATGAATTAATAAGCTTCACATTATCACTTTGATGTAAACCAATTGATGGCTCATCAAGAACGTACAACACTCCGGCAAGCTGAGATCCAATTTGAGTAGCTAATCTTATTCGCTGTGTTTCTCCACCGGATAATGTTCTTGCCGATCTGGCTAATGTTAAATAATCCAGTCCCACATTTAATAAAAAGTTTAGCCTCTCCGTTATTTCTTTAAGGATTGGTTTTGATATGATTGCTTCTTTACCCGTGAGTTTCAATTTTGAAAAAAATTCTGAACTTCTTGCAATGGATAGATTTGTTATCTCACTAATATTTTTTCCGGCAAATTTAACTGCCAATGATTCTCTCTTTAATCTTCCGCCATTGCATGTCTGGCAAATTGCTGAGTTCATATAAGCTTCAACCCATTCACGTATATGGTTTGAGGTGGTGGTTGAATAGAAATTCTTTAAATAATTTATTACACCCGAAAATCTATGAAGATAAGTTACAGGCTTGCCTTTGCCGTAATTATAAGTGAAAGAAATTTTTTCAGAACTTCCATTAAGCAATAAATCTCTTTGTTGTTCATTTAAATCTTTAAGGGGAGTGTCAAAATCAAACCCAAATTTTTCCGCTACAGCTTCCAGCTGATTAAAAAACCAGATTGATCTTGGTTTGCCAAGTGCTGCTATTCCTTCTTCGTTTATTGATTTATCCCAATCAGGAATAATTAAATCAATATCCAGTTGTTTTATTTCTCCAAGTCCTTCACAATCGGGACACGAACCGTATGGTGTGTTAAATGAGAATGAGTTAGGCGCAAGTTCACGATATGAAATCCCGCAATCAAAACAAGCTAAATGCCGACTGTAAATTTTATCGTTACTATTATCATCAATAATAACGATACCTTCTCCGTAATTTAGAGCAACGTCCACAGATTCTGTTAATCTTCCACGTGATCTTTCACTAACATTAACTTTATCAACAGCAATTTCTATATTGTGAATTTTGTAACGATCTACGTGAAAACCTTTTTCAATCTCGTGATACTCACCATCAACTCTAACTTTTAAAAATCCATCAGAAATTATTTCTTCAAAAAGTTCGCGATAATGTCCTTTCCTTCCCCTGATAACAGGTGCAAGTACGTTTACTTTTTTTCCTGATTGATTCTGAATGATCGTATCAATGATTTGAGCTGAAGTTTGTTTGGTAACCGGTTTACCACAATTATAACAATAAGGAGTACCAACTCTTGCAAAAAGTAATCGTAGATAATCATAGATTTCTGTTACTGTCCCAACTGTAGATCTGGGATTACCCGAAGTTGACTTTTGTTCTATTGAGATTGCTGGACTTAAGCCTTCAATCAGATCAACTTCCGGTTTTTCCAGCATATCCAGAAACTGTCGCGCATAAGCAGAAAGTGATTCAATGTATCTGCGTTGTCCTTCAGCGTAGATAGTATCAAAAGCAAGAGAAGATTTTCCGGAACCTGATAATCCGGTTATAACTGTAAATGAATCACGAGGAATTTCAACATCAATATTTTTTAAATTGTGCTCGCGTGCCCCTTTGATGATTATTGTATCTTTTTCCAAAGTATTTTATCAAATCTTATAATAGAAATAAATTTTCAAACAGTTATTTTAGGAATAGTGAAATTGATAAACAAATAATTTTATCATGTAATATCTAAGCGCACAAGTTGCTACCTAAACAAATAAAAACAATTAAAAATTTTCATTCTGTTTCGCTTAAAGAAAAAGGTTCAGAATTTGTATCAATTGTTTATCCGGTTGATTGTGAGAAATCTGCATTAGATTACCTTAATGAAATCCGTAAAAAATATTTTGATGCTACTCATCATTGTTTTGCTTATAAAATTAAATCTGGTGAATTTAAATATTCAGATGATGGTGAACCAAGCGGAACAGCAGGCATAAGGATCTTAAATGCAATAGATCATTTCGATTTAACAGATTTATTGTTGATTGTAGTACGTTATTTCGGTGGAACCAAGCTTGGAGTTGGCCCGCTTGGAAAAGCTTATTATAACGCATCTATTAACGTAATACAAGCAACTGAAACTGTTACCAGGAACCTATATCAATCCACTACAATAGAGGTCGATTTTAATTTTGTAAATCATGTTTATCGTGTAATCAATTTTTACTCAGCAATTATATATCAAACTGAATTTTCAACTTCTGCAAAATTTTATTGCTATATAAAACCCGATGATTCTGAAAGAATAAATATTGAATTAACAAATCTTACCAATGGACAAGTCTTGATGAAAATGTTAACTGATTTTAAATATTTCTTATAAAAATTTTATAATCTGCACTTGATTTAATTATTTTTAATATCGATATTTGTCATAGACAATAATTCATCTAAAATTAAAGCGGGAACTACCATGGAATTAAATCACAACGCAGAAATGTTAGCCAATCTAACTTTTAGTTTACTTGCCAACTGTCAGGAAAAAGAAGTTCGATTAGCAGAGGTTCATAGTTTAACTCAGGCAGAATTTAGATGCTTAAGATTATTTGGTTCTGATGAGAGCATAAATAATAAAGCAATTGCTGAAAGAATGAATCTTAGTCCTAGCCGCCTAACACGGATTATCGATGGTTTGGTTCAAAAAGAATATATCTTAAGAGAGATTGATCCGAATGATAGAAGAAACATGAAAGTATCATTATCAAAAAAGGGTCAGCTTCTGGTTCAACAATTGAATAAAGCCTATATCGAGATCCACAAAGAAATACTTGAAGATATAGAAGAAGATCAGCATCAGCCATTAATTACTGCAATGACACATTTGTTATCTGCATTAGAAAAATGGATTGCCAAGAGCTAAGAAGTTTTATTTAAATCATCTCTTTTAATATGATTTAAATATATTTTTATTTTGTCCAGATCTTCTGCAAGTGATTGGAGATTTTGCAAGGAGATTTGAGATAATTTTAAATAATTTTCTTCTATAGATATTTTATTTTTTTTATCTGCGTTGGAAATAATTTCTGTTAACTGAGAAATAATCTTCTCCATGTTCTCAGACAGATCCTTTTTTAAGTTATCAGTATTTTCAACTTCAGGAATATTGGTACTGCTTTTTAAAACCCTCAACAATCCATTAACATACTTCCCCGTAAAAGATAATCTCTCAAACTCATTAAGCTTATTATTGGCATTACATACTTCAAATACAATTTGAAGATCCTGTTTTTTGATTAAAGGTTTATCAAAATAATTTTCAACACGGTCAAGTAAATCCTCAGGCAGCTTTTCCATACTATTTTTTTATTCCTAAACCCAATCCATCGCCAATAGGAATTATCATTGAATCAAGGTTTTGCTGCAGCATAAATAATTTATTAAAATCTTTTATATGCTTTGTGGATTTATTGTACTTTGCAGGTACTCTGCTAGAAGCAGCATAACCGTGCCACAATAGATTATCAACTACAATTACTCCACCTTTGCGCAGCAGTATCATTGAATAAGCAAATAATTTCTTATAATCTTCTTTATCAGCATCAAGAAAAATAAAATCATACTTTTTACTTAATTGCGGCATAATACTAAGTGCATCGCCCTGCAATAATTTAATTTTTTTACTCACACCGGATTTTTCAATATTCTGTAAAGCTATTTTCAAATTGTCTTCACTTTTTTCTATTGAATGAATTACCGAATCTTTGTGTAAACATTTTGCTATTCTTATGGTTGTATATGCAATTGCTGTACCTATTTCTAACACTCTATCCGGTTTATTTATCAAAATTAATTTCTCAATTAATTCTGCTGCATGCCAGTTTAATATAGGAACCTTATACTCAAGTGCGTATTGTTCCATTTCGATTATCAATTCATCTTCCTTTTTTCTGAAAGATTCTAAATATTTTCTTTGAACCGGAAAAAATATTTGCGTCATTGTTAACTCTTTTTTAATTATATCTTTTTCAAATTTATTTAATCAAAATAAGTTTTTTACCAAACTCTTTACCACCAAGTTGAACTAAAGCATAATAAACCCCGCTTGCACAAAGATATCCCCTATCTGAATGACCATCCCATTCAAAATAATTTGTACCGGGCAAAGTTAAAGTTGATATTTCCATAACCTTTTGGCCTGAACCATCTATCAGCATCAATTTAAATAATTCCTTGCCAGACGATCTATAATTCATCCTGGTATATTTATGTTTAGCTGGAATGAAAGGGTTAGGATAAAAATCACTTATTTGATAATCAGTTTGAGGTGATTCAACTTCCAGGTTTAGAGCGATAATTTCTGAACCATAAATAAATTTATATTCATTAGCAGCCGGCAATCTAAAACTATTATTTTGACTATCAGAATAAGTGATATAAAATTTTATTATTTCACCATCAAATTTTTGCGGCAACGTGAGCTCATAATCATATACCCCAACTCTTGCCATTGGATAATCTTCAACTGAATTATTTGAGTATATAAAATTTGCTTTGACAGATTCAGGAATCAAGTTTTCTTTAAAGATGGTTTTACATAGATAATAATTATTGTTTATAGTTTTAAGATTGGGAAATTCAATAGCCTTTTTTGCAGAGATAATCCCGTATCCAATTTGATTATTAGGATTGTCTGTGTTTGAGGAAGTCTCAAGGATTATACTTCTAATCTGATTATTCTTTAGATACGGATGGGCTGCAAGAAGTAACGCTGCAACTCCGCTTGCAATCGGTGTTGCCGCTGATGTGCCGCTGTTGAATCCATAACCATTAATTGTACCTGCGGCTGCTCCATAAACATCTACACCCTGAGCGACAACTTCAGGTTTAATTCTATTATCCGAAGTTGGACCATGACTGCTGAAACCTGCTAAATTTCCTGCACTATTTACGGCTCCAACCGATATTATGTGGAATGCATCTGCGGGTGCGATAATATATCCTCCCCAGGAAGCATTGTTCCCCTCATTACCTGCCGCGGTAAAGGTAGAAACACCTCGTTGATAAGCTAAGTCCACAGCCTTAGAAACAATTGTAGTTCTTCCGTTCAAATCCTGGTAAGTATAAGAATATCCGGAATCAAAAATATTATATCCAAGCGAACTTGTGGTTATATCCACACCGAAAGATTCCATCCAGGATAAAGCTGCAGCATAATTATCTTCTTCAATATGTGTTTCACTTCTTATGTCTTCTGTCTTGGCCAGAATAAAAGATGCGTTAAATGCCGGTCCAATCAGTATACTATCTGCAAATCCTGCTAGAATAGAAAAAACGTAAGTACCGTGAGAATCCTGCCCGGGTGCGTCTCCAATTTGATTTGCGGTAACAGAATCATTAAATATAAAATCATATTCTGCAATAACATTTCTATCTTTAAGAGCATTATGTCTCTTCCAATCAAAACCGGAATCAAGAATTCCAATTAATACATTTTTGCCATCAATTTTCTTTGAGTGTACATAAGGAATATCTGAAAGATTAACCTGACTAAATGATGGTCCATATTTATAGCTGGTATCCGTTGGAATAAATGAAGATTTGTAAGCAATTAGCTCTGGATTCTTTTCAAAGAAAAGCTTTTTAACAGGTTCAATCGTTTTTACAAATGGAAGTGATTTAACAATTTGAATTTGATCCGAAGTTAAATAAGCTGAAACAGAATTAAACCATTTAAGTTTGCGTACAATTTGAATATTAAGAGATTCCAGTTCATTTACATAATCATCTTTAATTGGCAGATCTTCATATGTAATAAATTCAGTTCCCATATTCTTTATTCTGCGTTCAATTGCCTTAGGCATAAGCTCCTGTACAGCCTGTAAATATGAGGCACTACTTTTATTTAATGATTCAGAACTTTGATTACCCTTATCAGTGAAATAGATAAAATACTTATCCTGCGGAAATATTTGAGATGATAATATTATTATCAGAATGAGGAGGTATTTCATTTAATATCTTCTGTTAAAAGTGTAAATAGGAATTTGTTATACGCTGCCAAATTAAATTTTTATTTCTATTCTATTGATTGCATTAATCTACTGAATCTAATCGAACTAAAATAATCTGAAATGCCTGATGTTTGGGTTGGCAACTGTGACCAATAAATCATGAACGCTTTACCTATGATCCATTCCTCCGGTACAAATCCAAAATAACGGCTATCAATACTGTTTTTTCGATTATCACCCAAAACAAAATAATAATCTTTTTCAAATACATAATCTCTTACGGGTTGATTATTAAGAGTGATTACCGTCCCTTCCACACTTATAACTTTTTTTCCATAATCTGTATTAATGGCATTCTGCCACATAAGTATATTTTTGGGTTCGAGTTCAACCTTCATTCCTTTTTTAGGAATAATAATCGGACCATAGTTTTCTAATGACCATTTATTGTTGTACGGAAAAAGATCTTTATTAAGATTTTCAATCGGATACTCATTAAGATTAATTTTAATAAAGGATGGTGTGCGGTATTTTATATTATTTATATATAAGATTTGATCTTTAATCTGTATTGTATCACCCGGTAAACCTATTATCCTTTTCACTAAAACTGAATATTCTTCAGATGCGGGATCGTAAAAATTTGCAGGAATCTCAAATGCAACCACGTCGTTAAACTTTGGTTTACCTGTCGAAATTAATTCTGTCTTCGATAGTCTTGTTCCAATAAAAGGAATTTGCAGCGGAGTTGAAATTGAATACGCTGCTTTATTAACAAGTATAAAGTCACCTTCCAATAAAGTATTTTTCATTGAACCGGTAGGAATTTTTAAAGCATCAACAATAAATAATTTTAGAATTAATGCTAAAAACAAAACCAGGAAAAGTATCTTTAATAAGCTTTTCATTTTTAAATTCCCTCCAGTATCCTATTATTCATCTATTTGTAATACTGCTAAAAATGCTTCTTGCGGAATTTCCACGTTTCCAACCTGCTTCATTCTCTTTTTACCTTCTTTCTGTTTTTCAAGCAGTTTTCTTTTTCTGGATATATCACCGCCATAACATTTTGCAAGTACATTTTTTCTTAATGCCTTAACAACAGATTTTGAAATAACCTTCGTACCAATTGCAGCCTGAATATTTATTTCAAACATCTGTCTTGGAATTAAATCTTTTAGTTTTGAACTTACTTTTCTTCCCCACTCAAATGATTTACTTCTGTGAACAATCATAGACAATGCGTCCACTGGCTCACCATTCAGAAGTATATCAAGTTTAACTAAATCAGATTCCCGGTATCCAATATATTCGTAATCGAATGAAGCATAACCACGTGTTGAAGATTTTAATTTATCATAAAAATCAAAAATTATTTCCGAAAGCGGAAATTCAAATTGTAAATCAGCACGTGTGGGATCCAAATAAGTGGTATTGATATACGTACCGCGTTTATCCATTGCAATTTTCATTATGTTACCCACGTACTCACTCGGTGTAACAATCTGAGCTTTCATATAAGGCTCTTCAACTCTATCAATATTTCCAACCGGAGGCATTTCAGCAGGATTATCGACAATTATCTGCTCTCCTTTTTTTGTATCAACAATATATTCTACGTTTGGTAAAGTTGTAATAATAGATTGCCCATACTCACGCAGCAATCTTTCCTGAACAATTTCCATATGAAGTAATCCAAGAAATCCGCATCTAAAACCAAACCCTAAAGCTGCAGAAGTTTCAGGTTGATATATCAATGCAGAGTCATTCAAACAAAATTTTTCCAGAGCATCTCTCAAATCCTCAAAATCATCTGAATCTGTTGGATATAGACCGCTGTAAACCATCGGTTTTACATCTTTATAACCGGGCAATGGTTCGCTTGCACCATTTCTAACATGCGTAATTGTATCGCCTACTTTAGTATCTCTAACATCCTTAATTCCGGCTATAAGATATCCGACATCACCTGCTGATAATTCATCAGATTTAATTTTTTTTAATCCAAGAGTGCCAACTTCCTCAGCTTCTGATTCTTTATGAACTTTAAATAATTTTATTTTATCGTTCGTCTTTAATGTTCCCTGGAAAATTCTAATATATGCAATAGCTCCGCGATATGAATCAAAAACTGAATCAAATATTAGTGCCTGTAACGGTGCTTTGGGATCACCGGTTGGTGCGGGTACTTTTTTTACAACGGTTTCTAATAAATCTACTATTCCCACCTTAGTTTTAGCACTAACTAAAATAATATCTTCCCTGTTACAGCCTAAAAGATCAATAATTTGATTAGATACTTTTTCAATTTCAGCGCTTGGAAGATCAATCTTATTAATTACAGGGATAATTTCTAATCCTGCATCAGCCGCAAGATAAAGGTTACTTATTGTTTGCGCTTCAACTCCCTGTGCAGCATCAACAACAAGTACTGCTCCCTCGCATGCAGCAAGTGATCTTGAAACTTCATAAGTAAAATCAACGTGACCCGGAGTATCAATTAAATTAAGTACATATTTTTGTTTATCTTTTGCAAGATAATGCATTTGAATAGCGTGAGATTTAATAGTAATACCTCGTTCACGTTCAAGTTCAAGATCGTCTAATATTTGGTCTTTAGCTTCCCGGGCAGAAACAACACCGGTTGTTTCCAAAAGACAGTCGGCAATAGTTGATTTACCATGATCAATGTGTGCAATTATGCAAAAATTTCGGATATTATTCATATTCTCTTAATAATTTGTGTCCAAATATACTGAGCCATTAAGTATTAAAAAAGATTGGAATTTAAGGGATTAAACAGCGCAGAATAATTAAATTTTATTGTTGATCAAATCGTATACAACTCCCTCTCTCAAAGCATATTCCGATAAAACCATTTTTTTAATTTTAAATAACTCAAATATTTTTTTTAAAATAATAAGTCCTGCAGGAATGATATCAGCTCTTTTTTTTTCAATTCCGGGTAGAAGAGCACGTTCAGATGGAGATTCCAATTTCATTACATAATCATAAATCTCATC
>DASVGS010000292.1:0-3980 GCA_036379435.1 Ignavibacteriaceae bacterium | reverse complement strand
GAAACTACTTTTATGATTGGCGGATTTGGCGTTCCAATGAGCAGCCCGGATCAAATTCAGATTGATGTTATTAATACAATTTTAGGTGGAAGATTTACCAGCTGGTTAAATGATGAGCTGAGAGTAAATGCAGGCTATACTTATGGTGCAAGAAGCAGATTTGCATCTTATAAATCAGCAGGCACGTTCTATATAAGTACATTTACGGCTACAAAAAACACAGAGGCTGCAATCGATCTCGCAATCAAAACATACAATAGACTTTTTGAAAAAGGAATTGATCAGGCTACATTAACATCTGCAAAAAATTATGTAAAGGGTCAGTTCCCCCCAGGATATGAAACCGCCGGATCGCTTGCGGGATTTTTAACCCAAAAATATATTTACGGATTAGAGGATTCATATATAAATGATTTTGAAAAAACTGTTAATGGAATGACCGTAGAGAGCGCAAATGAGATTATCAAAAAGTATTTCCCGAAAGATAATCTACAGTTTGTGTTAATTGGAAAAGCAGAAGACATTCGTGAGATTGCAAATAAATATGGCAAGGTGATTGAGAAAAATATTACCGAGGATGGTTTTTAGACTTTAGCTGAGTAATTGTAAATTAAAATTGAAGCACGATAGAAATTTTTCTTTCGTGCTTTTTTATTTGAAATAAAAAGTTATTGCGTCAACATAAACTTTAATTTTATTTAACACCGGATTTTTTGTAGACACAATTTTATCCCCCACTATCTGATTCCATTCATTTTCAAATAAATCTTTATAATCATAGTAAAGCTGAATTGAATAACAGTCTGATTCAAGATTGCCCTTTTCAAATATTGCATATCCACCATAATCCCAATCAAATCCTGAAAAGGTAAAAGCCTTTCCATTAAGTTGTACAAGTTCTTTCAAGTCAGTACCTATCTTGATGCCGTTATCAAGCTCCCAAATTGATTTATCTCCATGAATTTCTATGTATTCCGGATTTTTAAAGTTTGCAGTATCTTTCCAGCTGATAAAAAACGATTGCGGAGTGTCTTTAAAAAACACCGATCCAATAACTCTCACAGTTCCCTCCGAGTACCATCGTTCAACACGTTCAACATTTTTTTTACCAACAATTTTAATAAGATCTGATTCTGAGGTTTGAGAATTTAAAATTTTGCTGCCAACACACGGGGTTAAAAGAAAATCACTTTTAGGCTGGGTATGTCCCGGTTGTATAATTAATAGGATAAGAAATGGAATTATTAGCTTCATAACGGTTCCCTCAACATTTTATTATGGGCTTACAAAATAGTCCGGGAAATAATTTTATTGTCAATTAATTTTTATTTGTTTTCCACTTTTTAAGAAATTCAACAAACTTAGCTTTATCATAATCCTTGCCTTCTTCAAGATCACCGGTATTTTGAGAATGTAAAAGTTTGCCGGTGCTATCTAAAACAAAAAAGTGCGGATAGCCTTCTATTTTAGGATATTGAGAGAGAAACTCTTCGTTTTTATTTTCTTTACTAAAATTAATTTTTACAACAATATAATTTTCATCCAGTAAGTTTTTGATTTCTTTGTTGTTGTGCATAAATGCATCTATACGATGACACCAGATACACCATTCTCCGCCAACATCAAGCATAATGTTTTTGTTTAATTGTTCCGCCTGTTTGATAGCAACCTTTAAATCGTCAAATGGATTCCGCGAAGGATCAAACTTTGGAAGAGAGTCTGTAGCCTGCGCCATTAAAGGAATTATTGATAGCAAAAAAAATAAAAACCCAACTATGTGTTTCATAAATATCCGATAGAATAATTACGCTTAAAACCACTAAATGATTTTATTACTAATTTTTTTAAACAAAATATTTTATAACTAAAAAGCCACCGATTAAAAGCGTTGTAAATGCAATTGCCAGCCAATTAAAGTACTTATCAATAAATGATTTTATCTGTGGACCAAATTTCCAGATTAGAAAAGCGACGAGAAAAAATCTTGCACCACGACTGATAATTGAAGCAACAACAAACATGATCATATTAATATTAAATGCACCGGATGATATAGTAATCAGTTTATATGGTATAGGAGTAAATCCGGCAGTAAAGACAATCCAAAAATCATACTGCTCATACATTTTTTGTATCCTAAAAAAAGCTTCCGGAGTAAATGAAGGAATATTTGTAAAGAAAAAGTTAGCAATCCCGGTAAATTCATTTGTTGGTGTCCACCACAAAAAGTGTCCAATTGCATATCCAAACAACGCACCCAAAACAGATCCAAGGGTACAAATTCCGGCGAGTTTAAATGCTTTTTTCTGAGCTCCAAGTACAAGAGCAATTAATAATGCGTCGGGTGGAATCGGGAAAAAAGATGATTCTGCAAAAGCCAGCAAAAAAAGAGCAACGGCTCCGTGCGGTGTATTTGCAAAATGTAAAACCCAATCGTATAGTTTTCTTATTATCTTCATAATTGAGCCGAAACATAAATGTTTTTAAATGAATTAAAAAACCAAAGCGATATATATTTTTAGATAAAATTTTAACTCTGTGATTTATCTCTTAGGGCCGCTGCTTGCAAATATGATTTGATTTTTAATAACTTTGCCCGTTCTTAATTAACTAATCTTAAATAATAAAAGGATGTTTTATGAAACAGTTACTTTCTGTTCTCTTGTTAGCTGTACTATTTACTGGATTTATTAATGCTCAAAGCAAAATGGCTGTTGGATTGCAAGCCGGTGTTGCAATACCTCTTGGCGATTTTGGTGATGGATTTGATCTGGGTTTTGGTGGCCAGGGTACTTTTGCATATCATATAAATCCAATGCTTGATGTAACTGGTTCTGTTGGTTATTTAACCTGGAGCGGCAAAGCAGATGGAGTTACTTTTAGTTCTGTACCTGTTTTAGTTGGTGTCAGATATTATTTTGGTCAGGGTCAATTTCATCCTTACGTTTCTGGCGAATTAGGATTGCATTTTACATCTTCTAAAGTAGAATTTTTAGGAAATAGTTATACTTCTTCTGATTCGTTTTTCGGGTTTGGTGTAGGTGCAGGGTTCTTGTACAAACTTGGTCCTAACCTTGATCTTGACGTAAATGCTAAATTTAACAGTATTTCCACAGAAGGAAGCGCTTCAAATTATATTGGTATTATGGCTGGTGTTTTAATAGCGCTTTAATTTTATTAATTATTAAAAAGCAGCACCACCTGTGCTGCTTTTTTTATTTTAAAATTAAAACTTTTCCTATTAAAGTTACCCGCGCCTCTTAGAGCGATATATTAAACAACTTCCACAATCTCCTTATAAAAAAATAACTTAGCTATTGACAAATTGTTTTTTTTGATTATCTTTACATAACCGAATTATTTCGGGTCTTAACTATTAACAACAAAAGGAGACTGTTTATGAAAAAGTCATTTTACTTTTTCTTTGCGATTCTTTTCTTCGGCACCATTACTCTCAGTGCACAAAATTTTGCAACCAAAGGTACGGTTGAACTTGGCGGAAGTTTGGGATTTTCAAGCACAACCATGGTTTATGATGGAAACAGTGCTGATAATTCGACTTCAACATTTATGATTGAGCCTTATGTCGGTTACTTTGTTATCAACAGCTTGGAGCTTGGTCTTATACCATCATTTAGCACCACTAGTTATCCTGGGGATCAATCAACCACTTCATTTGGTGTGTATTTTGCTCCTGCCTGGAATTTTGATCTGAAGAGCAATTTATATCCATTCATCGAAGGAAGAATCGGTTACAATACTTCTTCCTATGATGACAATAACTCAGAAACTGATGATCCTTCATCCAGCGGATTAGCCTGGGGATTTAGAGGCGGTGTTAAAGTTCAGGTTGGTAATAGCGCACTTGTAAACATAGCTTTATCTTATGATCAAATTACAATGGATCCTGAAAACTGGGATGGCGGAAGAAATGGCGCAAATGTTTTTGGTGTTAATGCCGGCTTCACTATTTTTCTTGG
>DASVGS010000291.1:0-8864 GCA_036379435.1 Ignavibacteriaceae bacterium | reverse complement strand
GGAACAAAAGCTACATTTGAAAAATTAACTTTATCTGTACTGCGCTGAATTTCAAATCCCGAGTTGTTGGTTTCGGTAGCTGTGTTCCAGTTAAGTACAACAGCACCATTAACGCTTGACCCAACAAAAGAAGTAAGCTCAACCGGGATGAGATCGAAATCCATTGGAGAAATAAATCTTCCGGAAACACCAGCAACAATTGTTCTGATTAGTGCACCTGTTGTCGGATCAATTTCGTGAACACCCGCACCGTTTGTTGTTAATATATTACCGTTACCTAAAACATAAACCCCTCTGTTGCCTGTTACGCCGGCTAAAACTACAAGCGGTGTTCCAAGGGAATCATAAACAATAACACCGGAGTTAGGAGTTGAGAAGTTGACAACCAAGACATTACCATTTGGCGCAAATTCTATTTGTTCCGGAAAGCTTATACCGGCTGCAAAAATACCAAGAGAATCTCCGGTTAAACTATATCTATGAACAGCATCACTGTTGATGCCTGCAACCAGACAATCATTTGTCCTGAACGCAATATCAAAAGGACTAAGTAAACCATTATATCCGTTAGGGATAAAATTGCCAATATAGTTTCCAGCGGGATCAAATTGAGCAACAGCATCAGCATTAGCTCCGCCACCCACAGTAACAAGCAGCGATGAAAATCCGGCTGTAAAAGCAGTACCTCTAATATTATCCAGAACATTTGTGTTGCCACCATAAAAAACCGAGTTAAATACTCCGCTTGTATCATGAATAACAACATTATCACCAACCTGATTTGATGTTAATACAGTTAACACAGGTGAAAGTAAAGCTTCAATTGGTGTGTTAAAATTAGCGGCATCAACAATAAAATTTGCATCAATCAGATCACCATTGTTAGGATTAAAGAGCATAACTCTGTCATTGGTGGATTCAATAACCATCAGGTATGTAACTGCTTCTGTGTAGTGGGCTTCCGGAAATCCCAGTGTTGGATTTTGTGTTGCCCTGTTAACGTAATGTATTCTGGCTTTACTAAGATCGTATTGTGATTGAATATTTTCCCACGTCGCCACACTTCCAGAGTTTAAAGCATCGGCAACATTGTTAACAACAGCATACAGAACTTTTCCGTTTTCAATTCCCCGTGCTTCAATAAAAACGCCATCAGGAGTATAAATTGTGTGGGGCAATCCAAGTTTTTCGGTAAGCTGCCTTGCCTCATAAACAAGCTGTGGATTTTGTTCCGCAGCAATTGTTAAATCGTAATAAGTGGTTTTGATTTGCTCTTGAGGGAAAGCAGCGGTTAACAGTAAGAAGGCAAACAAGAATGTATAAAGCTTCATCGTACACCTCTTTGTTTATTAAGAAATAGTAGTTAGATCGTTAAAATTGTGCTCAAGACTATTTAGAATATCACAAAATTTTATTTATAAATCAACCCTTTGTTAATTTATTTATACTGCGTTATACCTAAAGCAATCAACTAGGTGGTCATTAACCATTCCTGTTGCCTGCATATGTGCATAAATAATTGTTGAACCAACAAAATTGAAACCGCGTTTCTTTAAGTCTTTACTAATTAAATCAGAGAGTTCTGTACGCGCAGGAAGTTCTTTTAAGGATTTAAAATTATTTTTTATTGGTTTGCCATTAACAAAACCCCAAATGTATTTATCAAATGTACCAAACTCTTTTCTTACTGCTATAAAGGCTTTTGCATTACTAACAGCCGAATTAATCTTTAACCGATTGCGAATAATACCTTCATCTTTCATTAAAGAGTTAATTTTTCTTTTATCATACTTTGCAACTTTGTTAAAATCAAAATTATCAAACGCTTTACGAAAGTTTTGCCTTTTGTAAAGGATAGTTCTCCAGCTTAAGCCAGCCTGAAAACCTTCCAATAATAGAAACTCAAAAAGTTTTTTATCGTTGTGAATGGGAACTCCCCATTCTTTATCGTGATATTTGATATAAAGATTATCATTTGCGGGCCAGGGACACCGTGTTTTATTATCCATTTATTTGTACTAATTGTTATTAATAAAGTGTTTTGTTAAAGTTAATACTAACGATTAGTCTTTGCCAAATATTTAAAGATAATATTTGTAGATGAGCAATCTAATTTAGATTTTTATGACAAACTTCTATTTTAATTTAATCCGGAGCAGATATTATGAAAAAAATATTATTTACTATCCCAATTTTATTTTTGATTCTTGGATTTACTGCCGGGCATATTATTGATGATAAATTAAAAAGCCTTCTTCAGCAATTTAAAGTTGATGAAGAGAACGCTAAATCCAGTATCCTTTATGCAGTTAGCGGACCATCGTTTTATTTACCTAATGTAAAAATGTTAAGAGATATGGCTGTAGGGGACAGGATATCAGTTATTGAATCTATGGGTAAAAACATAAAAGAATATGTTATGTCTAAAGATTTTACAAAAAAGTATAATCAGTTAAGAGAAGATAGAAAACCCACTGCACCCGAGGAGCCCAAATACTCCCAGCAGCTAAAAAATGAAGCAATAGAAAGCACAAAGAACAGTATTGCAGAAATGGAAAAATCAAAATCGCAGGCGGCAAAAGATCAGCAGGCAATGTTTGATGATATAATTAAAAGTTTAAAGCAGCAGCTTAAAGATATGGATGACCCTGAAAAAACAATGTATAAACCGGAAATGGATGAATACATAAAGCAGGGTTATCAAATGCAGATGGATGATTATAAAAGTAAAATTACTGAATGGGAAAAAGAATATCCTGTTGATAATGCCAAACCAATGATTAAAAAATGGATAAATACTTTTCTGGAAAAATCAGCAGATATTAATTTTGATGCAAAAACAACAAAAAATAAAGATGGTAAATTAAAATTTGTTGATCAGCAGTATGAGTATAAAGACAGCCAGTGGAAACTGTATTACAGAGCCGGTAAAGAAACTGTTAATGCCGCAAGAACATTTGCACAAAACTGGTTAACTGAATTAAAGTAAAATTTATACAAAGAATTTTTTTAATCCCTTTCTGATGAATAAGGCAGAAAGGGATTTATTTTTACTTATTACATGTGATTTCTGCTAAAACAATATTTTAATTCCTGCCCCATATTTAAACCATTAAACAAACAATTATTTTTTAGGCGCATAAAATGCAAACAATTTTAGGCTCAACAGGTGTAATTGGCACAGAGCTGGCAAAATCATTAACACAATACACACAAAAGATCAGACTTGTTAGTCGTAATCCACAAAAAGTAAATCCTGCAGATGAAACAGTTGCAGTAGATTTATTGAATGCAGAAATGGTTCTTGATGCAGTTAAGGGTTCCGATGTGGTTTATTTAACTGCTGGATTAAAGTATAATATAAATGTCTGGAAAACAGAATGGCCTGTGATAATGAAAAATGTTATTGATGCATGTAAAACACATAAAGCTAAGCTGGTTTTTTTTGATAATGTTTACGCGTATGGTTTGGTTAATGGATGGATGAAAGAGGATACCCTTGTGCGTCCATCAAGTAAAAAAGGAGAAGTAAGAGCACATATTGCACAAATGATAATGAGTGAAGTTGAAAAGGGGAATCTTGATGCAATAATAGCCAGAGCTGCTGATTTTTACGGACCTAATACACCGTTAAGCTTTGTTACTGTAACTGTGTTTGATAATTTTAAAAAAGGGAAAAAAGCACAATGGTTTTTGGATGCAAATAAAAAACACTCAATGACGTATACTCCCGATGCGGGCAAAGCAACTGCAATATTGGGAAACACTGTTTCAGCCTATAATCAAATCTGGCATCTGCCAACAGACAAAAATGTACTAACGGGAAAAGAATTTATTGAAGCGGCAGCAAATGAATTCGGTATTGAGCCAAAATATACGGTATTAAAAAAATGGATGATACAGATGGCGGGATTGTTTGTCCCGGTTGTAAAAGAAAGCATAGAAATGTTATATCAGAACGAATATGATTATTTATTTGACAGTACCAAGTTTGAAAGCTCGTTTAATTTTAAACCAACAAGTTACCCGGTTGGAATTGCAGAAACTGTAAAATCGATGCAAACTTAATATTTATTACTCATCAACTCATAAACTTTTTCTGACAGGATTTTAAATTTTGGTAATGCAAGTTCCTCTTCAAGTGGAATGAAACAGGCGATAATATATTTTACTTTTCCGTCAACAACTATTCCCACATCGTTTGTCCAATAAGCAAACCATCCTGTTTTGTGATAAAACATTGCGCTTTGCGGTAAACCTGTTGAAAGTTTTGAAACATCCAGTTGTCTGCCCAGCAAGGTTTTCATTTGGCGACTAACCCATTCGTTAACCAGCGTGTTCGAATAAATCTTGTACATAAAATCTGCAGCGTGTAATGCACAGGTTTCCGTTCCCCTTATTTTTTCGTAACCAGGATCTTCAAATTTCCTTTTCAGAAATTTTCTTGTTACCTCGCTGCCATACCAGTCGTAAGCATGCAGCAGACTATCAATGTTTTTTCGTTGTGCAATATCAATCAAACAATTTGCTGCAGAATTATCGCTTCGGGTTATCATCAGATCCAGCAGATAATTAACTGTAACTGTATCGTTATCTTTTAACAGCGGTCGCGGATCGTTATCAATCTGTTTTGATCTGTCTACAATGTTAGGTTCTTTTGCAACATATGATTGATACAAAGAATATTTTTTTTGCGATACCTGATTTAAAATTTCTGCTGCAACATACATTTTATAAACTGAAGCAGGGTAGATAAAGTTGTCATAATTAACTCCAGCAAGCAGCGGCTGTTTTCCTGATATATCAATTACCGCCAATGATATTTGTTCAATTCCATCTTCGCCAACATCAAAATTTTTATCAAGATCAAGTTCACTAACAATTTTTTGTAGATCTTGTGATAAATTTTCATCTTTTTGATAGTAAGATGGAATGGTTAAAGTTTGTGCAAATGAGTATTGAATAAATATTAAAACTATAAACAGATTTTTTTTCATGTTATGTCCTGCTTTCCTTTTTTGCTTATCAATACAAAACTATTTATAAAGTATATATAACAAAAAGTAAAAATCAGATTTGTTTGGAAACATTTAATGACAATCCAACACCTTCGTAAAATGGGTTGAATGGACCGACGCCCTGTCCATTAGAAATATGCATTCTTCTTAATCCGAAATTCAAATTAAAATCTTTACAGACATTATATGATATTGCCGCACCCAAACGAAACATAAAATTGTACACATCGCCACCGGGCGGAAAGGATTTATTATAGATTATAACTCCGCCGAGCCCATCAACTGAGAAAGAAAATCTGCCCAAAGTAAGTGGTTGCACACGGACTAACACTACAGGCCCAATGCCCATTGCAGAAGTTTGAAATTTTTCTTCTTTATTGTTTTTGTTCAGAGCAATAATATTTCCCCATGCGTGAGTAATTGTAACGCCAACAATTAATTGTAATCCAATTGATTGTATGAATTCTCTTCCGCAAAAACCATTTATGTTGATGGTTTTAATTTGTCTGTTCCAGTGAGATGGAGAATAATATTCTAATCCGAATTCTAAAAATTTTTGGGGTAAAGATGAAGATTCAAAATTATTTGATGTTGTATCATTCTGTGGATAAGATAGGTTTGGATGAAACGTTAAAAAATTGACGACCATCATTATCATCATTTTAGAAAAAAAATAATCGCTCAAGAAAAACCTTTTATAAATCTTAAATAGAAATTATCATTCATTTTTGTTTTAACACGAGAAGCAGCATTTGGGAAAAAATATTAGAAATTTAATTTTATATTAAGACAAAAAACTCCAGTCAGCATTCGGTTTATTGAGCCAAACCCACACAATAAAATCAACGCTTGGAGGTTCACCGCCTAATTCGCGAAAACGTGTGTTTATTTGTCCGCGATGATATGTACTATGCAAAGCAACCTGAGACATCGTTTCTTGTAAGGTTGCGGTAACAACTTTTTTCCCCGTTTTTCTCTCTAAAAATTTGGACCATGGAATTTCAATTAATTTATCTTTGTTAACGAATTTACCCAATTGAAGGAAGTCATCTAATTTATTCTGATACTCAAATCCCCATTTAGCAATTGAATTTAAATTAGTAAAAGATTCCGGCTTTGCAATATCAACAGGCAGTTCGCTCCAAAGAAAATAAAAAGCATACTGAACCTGGTGAAGATGATATAAAAGTTTTGTTATTCTCTCATCCTTTTCCGCAGCATTTAGTGCCAGCACTTTTTCCCAAACTTTAGCATCGGCCCATTTCAAATGCTGCAACAAATCATTGGTGTTATTCTGAAAGTTCAAAATATTTTCTCCAAATTATTTTTTCGCATACTTCCAATTACGTGATTTGCCTTCAGACATCCACTCAATAGCAGTTTCAATTCTTCGGTTTTTAGTTTCATCTGTCTTTGCCTCAGTAATCCACTCTACATATTCTCTTTTGTGTGAAGGGCTAAAATTTTCAAATACTGCAAAAGCTTTTTTGTTTTTCTTTAACTGTTTTAAAAAATACTCCGGAACAGCGAGCTCTTTTTTTACTGCTTTTACTTTTCTGGGCGGAAGTTTAATTCCCATATCATTTAATTTCATTGCGTCTTTTATGTGTGAAATAATTTTTTTATCAGATGGCAGATCTTTTAATGATTTGATCTTACCGTAATGACCCATTGCGGATTCAGATTCTGCATTTGAAATTAGTGTTTTGTCCTTCATTAATGATGCTTTCCAGAATCCAAAAGCACAATGCTGTTTAAAGGAAGCCATACTGCACATTGGACCTTTATAATCAAAACTTGCGAAGCTCCACTTTATTGTTTCTTCCACATCCGGGCAAGCTGTGTGTACTAACGTTCTTAAGTGCACCAAAATTGGTTTTGCAAATTCTGCAGATTTAGAAATGTATAAATCTACCCTGGGATCTTTTTTTGCCATAATGTTGTTTTATTTTTTATTATAAAAAATTACGCCTTCATCTTTTAGTTTTTCAATCCATAATTCTTCAAGAGAGAGTAATTCGGTATCAATTTCTTTTTCAGTTTCATTTTTTAATTCAAGTTCATCAAGAATTTTTATTTCAAAATTATCTTTACCAAGTTTTTTGTAATCATCGATTAATTCCTGGTAAGGAAAACTTTCCATCTGTAAAGTAAACTCAAATCTTCTAACAACAGCCGGCAGATTTTTACTTGTACCAATATACATTTTGTTATCTGCTTTGTTATGAACAGCATAAATACCCACAGGCTGTTTTTGTTGTTTATAATCTTTTGAAATTTGTTTTTTATCTATCATATAACTCTCTGTTTTTATCGATCCAATATCCCCAAAGAACAATAAGCCACTGTGCGTTGCCGACTATACCAATCATTTCTATTGAGGGTGGAGGCGGACCAATAAGATTTGAAATATACATTACAACCAGAAATACAATTAATCCGATCAGTGAGTAGATTCCAATTTTATTTTTAGGCCTGGTCGATTTATAGTAAAGGTAAACTCCCAGTACAAAAACCAGTCCCTCGAAAATTATTGTTGCAGTAAAACTGTTCCATAATCCAAAACCGACTTTAAGACTATAACCAGGAAAAATTGGGAGATCGGGAATATGTACTACGAGATCAAGCAGCCAATGGCTTACAACAAGCAGTGCAAGAATTATAGCCGCCCTGGATTTCTTTTTGATTATAAAATAAACCATTCCAAATAAAACTGCCCAAACAATTACTCCAAACAAACTATGAGAAAAAGGATAATAAGTAAAATCAAGCGGAGTAACAGTTGAAATACCCGGTTTTATTTCTGCTTTTTCAATGCCAAGCAAAAGCAGTATTGGCCAGATGAGGTCAATCCATTGTGCTGCCATAAAATAAGTTCCAAGCGAAGCTGACTTTTCAATCTTTTTACCGGCAAACCCGGCTCCAAAATGCCCGATAAACATAGTAGTCCTTTTATTACTTTAAAATTGTTTTATATATTCTGCTGAGTCCATTTTCGTATTGCTTCATCTCAATTAAAAAATCCTTTAAGGCAGTAAACCCTTTATCTGAATTATTCAAAAAACTTCTCTTGCTTGTAAAATAAAGTGTGTTAGTTTTTATATCGATGTATGGACAGTAATCCATTTTATCTGAGTTGATTTCCTTTCCAAGATTTTGTGCTTTGGTCCATGTGGAATCAGAAATTTTATAACTGATATATAAATCGCCACTGCCAAAACCATCTTTTCTCTGGTAAGCAGTAAAAATAATGTATGAATCATTTGGATCTATAAAAGCATTAAACTCATAACCATCAGTGTTTATTGAATCACTTAATGAAAGCGGTTCTAAATATTTATCACCTTTCCAATAACTCACAAAAATATCATCCTTGCCTTTAGTTGATCGCTGATTACATGTAAAATAAAAGTTATTATTGTTTGCTATTGATGGATAAAACTCATCGCTTTCAGAATTTATCGGTGCACCAACATTTATTGGATTTGACCATCCGGAATCTTTACTAACTCTCTGAACATACCAGATGTCAAAGTCTTTCGCTTTGTTTTCAGTATTAAGTAATGGTCTGTTCGATGCAAAGTATAACTTCAATCCATCTGATGACAGAGAGGGTTCTATATCAAAAAACTTTCCGGAAAAGGTTGTTATTTCAGGAACTGACCAATTGTTGTTTTCTTTTTTACTTACTGCGATAAAAGATACTTCATCTGCATAGCTTTGAACAGAAAAATAAATTTCATCTCCTTCTGATGAAATCGCAATATCCCGAACATTTGGAAATTGTGAAAATAATTGAGGCATAAATGGTTCAACAGATTTTTCCTGAGTGAATGCAGTTGAAGA
>DASVGS010000290.1:0-3237 GCA_036379435.1 Ignavibacteriaceae bacterium | reverse complement strand
AAAAAACTGATGTCTAGTTGTAGCATCATCGTTAACTCTTTTAACATTACTCCATGTATTTCCGCCATCAGTTGATTTAACAAAAAATACATCTGTATTATTTGCACCATTTCGTTGATCGGACCAGTTAATATAAATATTTCCTCTGAATGGTGAATGACTTGTATCGCAGGCAGTAATTGGTAAACCGTTTGCTCTGTAAATTCCGGTTACAGCATAATCCCAACCTCCGGGAATCGCTGCAACAAACTTATCAACTCCCCATGTATTACCTGCATCAGTTGATTTATCAAACATTAAACCTAAAGGTCCGGCCCAGCTTACATACACTTCACCGTTTGGTCCAACGCAAGGCACTGCTCCTTCAACAGTATTATCTTCATCAATACAATCACCGCTTCTATCGCTAATTGTAATTGCATTACTCCAGTTTAATCCTCTGTCAGTTGATTTTGAAAATTTTATTCGTGAAGAATCATTTGGACTTGAACTGCCGTAGTTGTCAAACTCAGTCCACGTCATATAAATATTTCCTTTATACAGTGGACTATGCATATCTACTCCAAGCCATTCTTTATCCTGATTTTTAGGATTCAAAAATCCAACACCTGCACCGTCATTCCATGTTAACCCGTTATCTGTTGATCTCTGAACAACAATTCTGTCAATCCAATAGCCTGGAAATGGAGGATTTGACAGATGACCAAAGTACAAGTTTCCAAGTTCATCATACACTACTGAAGGATCTCCCCAAACCCCAAAAGATGAACTAAGAAATGAAGTTGTCCAGGTTAATCCTGCATTAGTTGATCTAAAAAAGTGATTAATATTAGCCGCTGCTGAAACGTAATTTGGATTTGTTGGATTTATTGCAATTGAAACTTCCTCAGGTTGATTACTATTGGCCCCATCAATCCTGATGTTTGTATATTGTGCAAACGCTATTTGCAAATTGCTTAATGATAACAAGAAAAGAAGAGTAAATATATTTTTCATTCTGAACTCAATATTAATTTTTTGTTATTCAAATTTACAGTGTTTTTAATTTAAATGAATCCTTTTAGCATAATTTTTAGAATTTTATAATTCTATTCTAATAGTTCTTTCATCAATTGATTTTCAATCACTAACTTTAATCAATATAAAATAATAATTTTTTAAGATAGACTTATGAAAAATAAAAATATAAACTTTCAGATATTTTTAGAATATTCGGCAATAACTTTAGGTGCTGCTATTATGGCAGTGGGAATTGGGATATTTCTGGTTGATGCAAAAGTTGTTCCCGGTGGCGTCAGTGGTCTATCAATGAGTGTACATTACTTAACCGGGCTTCCGGTCGGATTAATGATATGGGTATTAAATATACCGCTTTACATTTGGGGAGTTAAAGAACTTGGTAAGGAATTCGGAATCCGCACATTTTATGGATTTACGCTCAATTCATTCTTTATAGATTTTTTTAGAGGAGATATTCCAGGTTTTTCTTCAATACGGTTACAGGATACGGCAACTATAAAAAATTTACAGCAAAATGATTTTTTATTCCTGATTTTGATTGGTGCTTCACTTTTAGGATTGGGACTTGGTATTGTATTTAAATTTAAAGGCACTACCGCAGGTTCTGATATTGTTGCAGCTATCATGCACAAAAGATTTGGCGTAAAACCCGGTATGGCAATTATGATCGCTGATTTTTTTGTAATTCTACTTGCTGGTTTTATAATTGATTTTAAAGACCTTGCCGGTGAACGCTCTGCAGTTACTTTAACATTTTATGCTTTGTTTCTTCTTTTCATTTCCAGCAGATTAGTAGATGTAATTATGGATGGATTTGATTACGCCCGTTCTGTTAATATTATTTCCGATCATAACGAAAAAATTGCAAAAGCTATTATGGATGATTTAAGCCGTGGTGCAACTGCTATAAAAGCACGTGGGCTTTACAGAAATATTGATCGTGAAATGCTAACAACAGTAGTTACTTTAAAAGAGTTATCAAAATTATTAAGCATTATAAAAAAAGTTGACCCAAAAGCTTTTGTAACAGTAAGCAATGTGCATGAGGTAATGGGTGAAGGTTTCAGAAGAAGAATTTAATCTCAAAAGATCAACAATTCTTAATCAAATCAAATTTTTAACCGGACAATATTTTTATAATCCTGTTAATAAAAATTATATACATTTTTAATACAGGATTTTGTTGCATTTCTAATATATTTTTTTATCATGTAAACTTTGTAGAACCAAATTGGAGATGTGTTTTTTATGAAACAGATATTAGAATATTCTTTTCTGGGTAATAGTGTTTACAACTATGTTATTGCTCTGGCAATATTTACTGTAGGTGTTTTATTAATTTTAATTTTCAAGAGAATATTTTTAAACAGATTAAAGAAGTGGGCAGCATCAACAGAAACAAATTTTGATGATCTTCTAGTTAAAGCAATTGAAAAATCATTTATTCCGGTTTTTTATTTTGGAGTTTCTTACCTTTCTATTAAAAACCTTGTGTTATCAAAATCTTTTGAGAATGGATTAAACGTTGCAATTGTTATCATCACAACTTTTTTAGTAGTTAGAACTATTATATCCATTGTAAATTATTTTTTAAATACCTATCTAAAAAAATCTGAGGATTCTGAACAAAGAGAAAAACAATTAAAGGGTATACGAGGTTTAGTTAATTTAATAATATGGTCCATCGCTTTAATTTTTCTGTTAGATAATCTGGGTATTAAAATTTCTGCAGTAGTTGCAGGACTTGGAATCGGTGGTATTGCAGTTGCTTTAGCAGCACAGGCTTTTCTGGGTGATTTGTTCAGTTACTTTGCTATCTTTTTTGATAAACCCTTCGAAGTCGGTGACTTTATAATTGTTGGAGATAAACTTGGCGCTGTTGAATATATTGGGATAAAAACCACAAGAGTTCGCGCTCTCGGTGGCGAACAGCTCGTATTTTCCAATCATGATTTAACAAATTCGCGCATTCATAACTACAAAAAGATGGAAAAGCGGCGCGTGGTTTTTAAACTTGGAGTTGTATATCAAACATCATCAGACAAGCTTAAACTGATTCCAAAAATTGTAAAAGATATTATTGATAAACAGGTGGATGCGGTTTTTGACCGTGGTCATTTTGTTTCTTATGGAGATTTTAGTTTGAATTTTGAATTTGTGTATTATGTAATCGGAGCAGATTATAACAAGTATATGGATATTCAACAGGAAATTAAT
>DASVGS010000289.1:0-2511 GCA_036379435.1 Ignavibacteriaceae bacterium | reverse complement strand
CTAAACCATTCACAAAATCCGAGTTGATTAAGTTACTTGATAGTGCAATTAAAGAAAGATGATTATTCAATCAATCAGCTGTTAGCAAAATATAAAATGAAAATAAATTTTGTGTTCTCGTTTTACTGCATCATTTTTTTTGCAAATATTATTTTTGGTCAGATTCCATTTAATAAAGAGCCGGATATTAGAGTAAGAATAATTTATACACTCGATTCGTTAAATATTAATTTTAATTCCCATTGGATACTTTCCTCATCAGATCAAAAAAACTCAATTTACTTTAACGCCGGAGATTCCATTTTATTAACAATAGAAGAAGATTCTATTTTAATGAAACAATCTAACTCAGCGCAGTCAAATAAATTCACAAAAATGTTTTTGAACGGTGAAAATCGGAATAACACATTAATTATAAAAGATGTTCCGTTCGGAATCGGATGGTGGTGGGAAGGAATTGAAGACAGAATATATGAAGGTGATTTTGCGATATCCATAAATGGAAATGAAAAGTTTGATGTGATCGTTACGCTTCCACTTGAAAAATATTTGTGCGGAGTTGTACCTTACGAAATTGGCAATGATACACCAATTGAAGCTTTAAAGTCCCAGGTAATAGCGGCAAGATCTGAAACGGTATCAGCAATAATTTCCGGCAAATACAGAGGCAGTAATTTTGATATCTGCGCTGATGTTGAATGCCAGGTTTTTGCCGGTAATAATAAAAGGACTCCGGAAACAGATAAAGCAGTTGAAGAAACCAGAGGGTTGTGTCTTTTCCATAACGATGAAATTATTGGAGCATACTATGCTTCTAACTGCGGCGGGATTTCGGAAAATATAGAAAATGTTTGGCCGGAAAGATCCGGACCTGTTCCGTATTACAGTTCACATTTTGATTCTGATTCAATATTAAACTATGATCCGGAAAACAATCCGTATGAATGGATAAACAGCAACCCGGATGTTTATTGTAATCCAAAATTTCATCCTGAATTACCTTCCTGGAGTCAGAATAATTTCAGATGGAAAGTTGAAATATCGACCAATGAATTAACACAAAACCTGAACAAAGTAAAACTAATTGGAAATTTAAAGGATATTGAAGTCCTTGAACGAGGGAAATCAGGACGCATAATAAAAGCCTGTTTTATCGGAAGTGAGGATTCATTGTTACTAAACAGCGAGCTTGAGATAAGAAAAATTAAAAATCCCCCGTTTCGCAGTTCCTGTTTTGTTTTTGAAAAGTATTTTAATTCTGATGGAGATGAACTTTATAAATTTAACGGGGCCGGATGGGGACACGGTGTTGGTATGTGCCAGTCTGGTGCTGTTGCAAGAGCTTACTCCGGGCAGACTTTTCAACAAATACTTAAACATTATTTTCCTGAAACTGAAATAAGATCGGTTTATAAAGATTAAATTTACCGGCAAACATTTTTTGTTTTTTATTCCTGTATAAAGAAAGACTACCAAAATGAGATTACTATTATTTTTAACCCTGATGATTTTTTTTAATATGAATATCCAATCACAACAAATTTCATCACCCGATTCCAAATTAATTCTTTCCATAAAACTATCATCAGAAAATGAATTGATGTATAATCTATCCAGAGATGGAAGGATTGTAATGAAAGACAGCAAATTAGGGATTGATCTTTTAAATCAAACAAGTTTATTAAGTGGATTTAAAATTGATACTGTCATTACATCTGAGTTTAAAGAAGTTTGGGCACCCGTGCTGGGTGAAGTAGACAGCATTTTAAATCATTATAACCAGATGATCGTTACGTTATTTCAGCCAATTGAAAAAAGAAAAATGGTTGTAACATTCCGGTTATTTAATGATGGACTTGGATTCAGATATGAATTTCCTGTGCAGGATAATCTGAAATACTTTACCGTAATTGAAGAGAACACTCAGTTTGCATTAACCGGAGATCATAAATCTTTTTGGATTCCTGGTGATTATGATTCGCAGGAATATACCTACACTACTTCCCTGTTATCAGAAGTTCACTCAGGAAAAGGTAAAAGTGCAGATGAAATTTCAGTTAAATCAAATCCCGGTGATAATTTTGTTCAAACGCCTTTGATGATGAAAACACAAGACGGTTTGTATATAAATATTCACGAAGCTGCTTTATTAGATTACCCTGTAATGTACCTGGAGGTTGATAGAAATAATTTTATACTAAAATCTCACTTATGTCCTGATGCATACAATAACAAAGCTTATATGCAAACGCCGTGCAAAATACCATGGAGAACAATAATTGTAAGTGATAAAGCGGAAGATATTCTCTCTTCAAAAATGATATTGAATTTAAATGAACCTACAAAGTTTGAAAATGTAAGCTGGATCAAACCTAAAAAATATGTTGGGATCTGGTGGGGAATGCACGTTGGAATCAATTCCTGGAATTACTCGGATATAAATAATGTAAAACTTGGAAAAGTTGATTGGAATTCTTTAACTCCAAACGGAAAGCATGGAGCTACAACCAG
>DASVGS010000288.1:0-3901 GCA_036379435.1 Ignavibacteriaceae bacterium | reverse complement strand
GGGGGATCAAGAGGAATTGGAGCGGCTTGTGTAAAATACTTTTCCATGGCTGGCGCGTGTGTTGCTTTTACATATAACTCAAATCCAGCAGCAGCTTCCAGAATTGAAAAAAGATTTTCAAAAATTACAAAATGCAAAGCCTACAAAGTTGATGTTAATAATGAAGATGAAATTAAAAATACTGTTAATACAGTAATTAAAGATTTTGGTGGTATTGATGTTTTAGTAAATAATGCCGGAATATGGAAAGAAGGAAAAATCAGTAAGATGAAACTTTCTGCATGGGATGAGACTATTAAAACAAATCTTACATCTGCATTTTTATTCACACAGCATGTAATTCGTTTTATGAAGATAAAGCGGTATGGAAAAATAATTAATATTTCTTCAACTGCCGGACAAAGAGGTGAAGCTCACTACTCGCATTATGCAGCATCTAAAGGCGGAATGATCTCATTCACGAAATCACTTGCATCAGAGCTTGGCCAATTCAACATAAATGTGAACAGTGTTGCCCCGGGTTGGGTATTAACGGATATGTCTAAAAATGCTTTGTCGTCTAAAAAAAATCTGGATGAGGAATTAAAAAAAATACCATTGGGAAGAATTGCAACTGCTGATGATATAGCAGGACCGGTTTTATTTTTAGCTTCTGATCTTTCCAGGCATATTAATGGTGAAATATTAAATGTTAATGGCGGCTCGGTTTTAGTAGGATAAAAAAGTAATGGAATTTTTAGCAAGTATACATCCAAAAGTGGTTCATTTTCCTATCGCATTCCTTATGCTCTATCCGGTTATGGAAACATTTTATTTTTTTACTTCTAAAGATTTTTATTTGAAAACTGCATTATTATTTCTCATAATAGGTGTTATTGGATCAGTTCTGGCTGTGTTTACAGGAAATCAGGCTTATCAATCCATAGTTGATTGGAGTAAAGAAGGAAAAGAAATATTCTCGGCACATCAAACTTATGCAAATTTAACTGTTTGGTATTTTGCTTTTGTTTTAGTTGCCAGGTATTTCATGATCATTAAAAAAAAATTTAGTAAAAAGTTTGCAATAATATTTATAGTTCTTTCTTTAATTGGAGGGTACTTTGTATATCAAACAGGGTTGTATGGAGCTGAATTGGCAGATAATCTTTTTCGCACAAAATTGTTTAACACAGAGTTTGAAAAGTAATTTTAGTTTGAAGAATATCTAATTAAGTACAAATGAAATGATGAGAACATTAAAATTATTATTTTTTTCTTTATTGATTATTTCTACATCAGCTTTTGCAGAAAAACCTCCAGCAAGCAAAGTAACAGGATTTTTTGTTGCTTTTGGTGTCGGACCCAGAATGCCATTAGGTGATTTTGCCAATACTACAGATATAGGTTATGGAGTAAACGTAGAGTTTACTTATACAGATAACGAGATACTTCCGGTTTTTCTTTTTGCCAATCTTGGTTATGAACAATATCCGGGCTCTCAAAATTATTTTCGTGAAACCGATTATTCAAATTTTCATACAAACTCTTTGCCTATTAATATTGGAGCAAGATATTATTTTGCACCATTGTTAGAAAATATAGTTTTGTTGATGCCCATAGTTCAGGTTTCAGCAAATTATACTTATTATCAAAAGTTGCATGAGTTTGATCAAAATTTGGGAAGAAATAATTTTCTGGAAGATGGCGGTAAGTTTGGATTTAGTGCCGGTGCGGGTGTCTCAATGTTTATGATGGAACTATTAGCATCTTATAATTATTTGCCTAAAAATCAATTTATCGCTGTGGATCTGAAAGTCAGAATTCCTTTATACATAAATTTTTAAGGAGAATTATGAACTACAAAAATATTTTACTTGATATCAATGAGCGCATAGCAATTGTAACATTAAATCGACCGGATAAACTTAATGCACTAAACCATGATACACTTACTGAACTGATGGAAGTATTTAAGAATTTAAAGAATGATGAAAATGTTTTTGTAATTATAATAACTGGAAGCGGTGAAAAAGCATTTGTTGCAGGTGCAGATATTTCAGAAATTAATAAATTATCCATGCTTGAAGGAAAAAAGTTTGCTGAATTTGGGCAATCAGTTTTTTCATATATAGAAAAA
The DNA here is from genome assembly GCA_036379435.1 of Ignavibacteriaceae bacterium. GTDB lineage: Bacteria > Bacteroidota > Ignavibacteria > Ignavibacteriales > Ignavibacteriaceae > IGN3. The sequence goes on along the minus strand of DASVGS010000288.1, from coordinate 1,785 downwards.
TTTGATAAACCTGTTATTGCTGCTGTAAATGGCTTTGCACTTGGTGGTGGATGTGAACTAGCTCTTTCCTGTCACATAAGATTGGCAAGTGAAAATGCAAAGTTTGGTCAGCCGGAAGTTAACCTTGGTATAATTCCCGGTTACGGTGGCACGCAACGTCTTACAAGATTAATTAATTCCGGAAGAGCTGCGGAATTAATATTAACAGGAGATATGATTGATTCCGCTGAGGCATTAAGAATCGGATTAGTTAGTAAAGTTTATCCTCTATCCGAACTTCAAAGCAAAGCTTTTGAATTGGCAGGTAAAATTGCCGGTAAAGGACAACAGGCAGTTAGATTAGCACTAAAAGCTGTTAAAATGGTAGATGAAGTATCCTCTTCAGAGGGACAAAATTTTGAAGCTGTTCTGTTTTCATTAGCTTGTGGTACCGAAGATTTTAAGGAAGGCACGCAGGCATTTTTAGAAAAGAGGAAACCAAATTTTTCCAATAAATAAGATATTACGATTTATTTATATATAATCTATTGAATATAGATTTGTCATTAGCTTGTTCATCAAACCAAATTTAATCTTGTTCTTAAATGAATAAAACAACCATATTAAAAAATATTGCACTTATTCTATTTGGGATAGTTGTTGTACTATTATTGATAAATATTGTTGTTACTAAATATGTGGATAAGGATGAGCAGCCCAAAAACAGGGATGTGTTATCAGGAAATGAGATTGATAAAATTTTTCATACTGCATTATCAAACTATGGCTTTTCAGCCAATTGGGTTATCAAAAAAAAATTAAAAATTATCAGTGGAGATTCACTTTACTCAACCTACAGCGTAAATGTTCCCAAAGATGTTTCAATTCATTCATTACTTTTAGAACTGAAAAATTTACTCTGGGAAAACGATGTTGAAATGGATGCCGAAGAATTATCTAATCCTAAACGAACTTTAGTAAAATTTATATCCGATAAAAAATTAAAAGTAGCAGCCGAATTAATTTATAATGATAAAATAAAACGGGAATTTGGGACTGTGGCGTTTCTGGTTAATGACTTGCCGCTTCAAAATGAAGAGGTACTAAGTACTTTTTTAAATACTCCAGAACTATTTTATGTGGTTCTTACTCCAAAGGATGAAGCTAAAAAAAGATTATTACAGCTTTCAAAAGCTAATAAACGATATGCTTTGTTGCTCGATGATAATATCACCGAATTAAATTACAAACTTTCGGACAGCTATTCTGATGATAAAATAAAAAAATCGATAAAGGAAATTGTTGGTACTTTTTATAGTGCGGCATTTTTTATAATTGATGATAGGTCTGATCTCTTTGAATCAGAAAAATATCCATTAATTAAATCGGAATTATTAAAACGAGGAATAGTACTTGTTCCAAAATCCAGATTTGAATTTTTAACATCATCAAAAATAAGTGCGGAAGATAAATTTCAGGATTTTATGTTAACAGTAAATAAAAGTGATGAAAAAATTTTGATGGTTAATGCCCAGGATTTTTTAACAATCACATCAGTGATTCCCGCTTACAGGAAAATTGGTTATAAATTTATTTATCCTGGTGACATTATAATCAAACGAAATTTTTAAGCTTTGACTATTATTTTAAAAGGTAGCACGTAGATAAATTGTCGTTAGAAGTATTACTTCAAATTACATTTCCAAATAAATCAACTTCAACAGCATCAATAGATAGTTCGCTGAGTTTTGGTAATAAAATATTTTTATCACCTGCTAATACAATTGCAAGTTTATCATTCATTAT
>DASVGS010000287.1:0-2246 GCA_036379435.1 Ignavibacteriaceae bacterium | reverse complement strand
GGAATGTGGGGAGCAAATGATCCTTGTTCAAGAAAGCCAATGCTGTGGAGTGATATAGTTTATGATAACGAAAAGGTCAATCCTGATCAATCGTTAAAAACAATTGAAGATGAAACTAAAATCAATTCAGATCTTTTGGAGTTTTATAAAAAATTGATCAAAATTAGAAATAATAATAAGATTTTAATTACAGGAAAAATTAAAACTTTGTTAACAGATAATGAAAGAGGAATTTATGCGTACTCCAGAGAAAATGATAACATACAGATAATTGTTATTATAAATAAAAGTAAAGAAACTGTTACAATAAAATTACCTGTCAATCATACTGAATATTATACTGACATTTTGAATTCAAATGAATTTATATCTGCTGAAGGCAACAAAATAGAATGTAAAATACCACCAATGAATGGAAGAATACTATTTAAGAATCATTATAAATAAAAAATATTAAAATTAAATCTCTCTTAGAAATTAGTATTTTTTTCATGATTACAATATCAATTGCACTAATTTATTATTTTAAACCTTATAATCTACAGCTTATTGTTAATTCCGAACTTTTGTGGAGCTAGTATGAAAATCAGGATTTTTCTTTTCTCAATTTTTCTTATCGCAGTTTCTACCTATGCAAATTCATTGGACAGTGTTCTGGTTGGACCAGGTGTAATTCGATACCATCATATTATTGATTCAGGTCCCTGGAATATTAATATTGTTAAAATTGAAATTCGGAATCCGTGGCTAAAATTTCAATCAGTTAAGGCTGGTAATAAACTTATGGCCTTTGAAAAAACATCTTCAATGGCAGCACGTAATAATTATGAGGAGCACAAAGTTGTTGCAGCAATAAATGGTGATTTTTATAATACCAGTACAGGTGAACAAATTGGATCTCAGGTTGCAAATGGACAATTATTAAAAGCCACAAACGATTGGCTGAATGTAGCATTTGACGTTGATAAAAATCCAATTATGGGTATGCAGAACTTTTCGGGTGTTATAATTAATGATGACAGTATTAAGTCAGTGTCCGGTGTAAATAAAGTTCGTAACACAAACGAATTAATTTTGTACAATTCATTTTATGGCAGTAGCACTTCAACTAATCAATATGGAACAGAAGTCCGGATTATGCCAATAGATAGCTGGCTAGTTAATGATACTATCAGATGTCTTGTAGATACAGTTGTGACCGGAATTGGAAATATGATTATTGGTAATAATAAGGCTGTCCTATCAGGTCATGGAATATCAAGTGCATTTTTAGTAAATAATTTTTTTAAGAACGACACCATAAAGATTATATTAAATTTAACACCTGCTCTTTTAAAATTAGAACAACTTATTGGAGGAAATACCTGGCTTGTACAGAATGGAATTGTAAACCCGGATAATGGAGATCGTCACCCACGAACATCAGTAGGATTTAATGCGGATACAACCGAATTTTTTATGTTTGTGGTTGATGGTCGACAACCAGGATTAAGTGTAGGAATGTCATACAAAGAGCTTGGCGATTATATGAAAACCTGGGGTGTTCATAATGGATTAAACCTGGATGGCGGCGGTTCATCAACAATGGTTGTAAGAGGTTCAATCGTAAATAGTCCATCAGATATCGGAGGTGAAAGATCAGTTGCAAATAGCTTATTATTAATTAGTACTGCACCAACCGGACCATTGGAGTATATTAGAATTAATCCAAATGAAGTCTATACCCTTGGTGGATCAAATGTAAACTTTTCTGCTTCCGGATTTGATCAATATTATAATCCTGTAAATATTGCTTCCGGAAGTCTTGTTTGGAGTTGTGATCCTGCAATAGGGGTTATAAATCAAAATGGTGTATTTACTGCTGCATTAGATACAACATCAGGTTATATTTTTGCTGCAGTTGGTGAAATTAAAGATTCTGCTCTAGTACATCTTACAAAAATTTCGCAGATTTCTTTGGAACCAAATCCGGTAATACTTCAACCGGGGCAATCACAGCAAATGACTGCAACTGCTTTTGATAATTACAATAATCAAATTTTACTTAATCAAACTGATTTTCAATGGACAGTTACAAACGGCTTAGGCAACATATCTGTTAGTGGTTATTTTACCGCTTCTAATACAGGTAATGGAGAAATAATTGCAGCAATTGATTCGATTAATGGTTCTGTTCCTCTTATAGTTGGTACATCCGCAACAATAATGCTGGATGATTTTTCTGATCTTTCAGGATACACCCTGAC
>DASVGS010000286.1:0-15952 GCA_036379435.1 Ignavibacteriaceae bacterium | reverse complement strand
CTGCACGTGTAGAGTACAAAAAATATGATCCCGTTGCAAGAAAACACGTTATTTTTAAAGAAACCAAGTAATTAATACGTCAGTGGCTCAATTGGTAGAGCAGCGGTCTCCAAAACCGCAGGTTGGGGGTTCGAGTCCCTCCTGACGTGCTGAAATTTGAAAGGTTATTATGAAAGATAAAATAATTGGATTCTTTCAAGATGTTCTTAAGGAAATGAAAAAAGTTACCTGGCCAACAAAGGAAGAATTAATCGAATCAACAAAAATTGTTATTGTGGTTTGTATTGTATTAGCTGTATTTACTTATGTAATTGATATGGTTATTAGTCAAGCTTTCAAAGGGATATTTTAGGCAGAATTAAATGGAAAACCGTTGGTATGTAGTTAGAACCTTTTCTGGTCATGAAAATAAAGTAAAATCCTTACTTGAAGCAGGACTTGTTGATCATGAGAATTTAAGAGCTAAAATTATTGAAATTTTAGTTCCTATGGAAAAAGTATTTGAAGTAAAGGATGGAAAGAAAAAAAGTAAGACTAAAAATTTCTTTCCCGGTTATATTTTGGTTAATGCAGATCTCGATAATCAGGTTAAAGATTTTATTCTAAGTACTCAATCTGTAATGGGATTTTTAGGAACTGGCAATAATCCCAATCCACTGCAGCCAGAAGAAGTTAGAAGAATTGTAGGACGGCTTTCACAAGACAGTAATACCGAGAGGATGGAAACTATTTTTAGAAGTGGTGACCTCGTTAAAATTATTGATGGTCCATTCAATAACTTTTCCGGTATGATTGAAGAAGTAAACGAAGAAAAAATGAAAATAAAAGTAATGGTTTCGATATTTGGCCGTAAAACACCGGTCGAAATTGATTTTGTTCAAGCTGAGTTAGAAAAATAATTTTTAGATATTAATAGGTTATAAAATGGCTAAAAAAATTGATTCATATATAAAATTACAAATTCCAGCAGGCAAAGCTAATCCTTCTCCACCAGTTGGACCCGCACTTGGTCAAAAAGGTGTTAATATTATGGAGTTCTGTAAGCAATTCAACGCAAGAACTCAAGATAAAGATGGTTTAATTATTCCTGTTGTTATAACAGTATTTAGTGATAAATCTTTCACTTTTATAACAAAAACCCCACCAGCCTCTGTTTTACTAAAAAGAGCTGCTAAACTTGATAAAGGTTCGGCTGAATCACACAGAACAAAGGTTGGAAAAGTATCCCAAAAGCAAGTAAAAGAAATTGCTGAAGTTAAAATGCCAGATCTAAATGCGTTTGATATTGATCATGCAATGAGTATGATAGCGGGTACTGCTAGAAGTATGGGAATAACAGTAGACGAATAAAAATATTTTAATGAAGTTTTAAACTTATTGGTGATAAAAGATGCAAACTACAAAGAGAAATAAAGAATTAGTAAAAAATGTTAATCTGGAAAAAGAATATACTCTATCAGAAGCGATTGCATTATTAAAAGATCAATCAAAAGTAAAATTTGTTGAATCTTTGGATTGTGCAATACGATTAGGAGTAGATCCAAGACACGCAGACCAAATGGTAAGAGGTACTGTTTCTTTACCACACGGTACTGGCAAAACTGTAAAAGTACTTGTAATTGCAAAAGGAGCAAAAATTCAGGAAGCTCTTGATGCAGGTGCTGATCATGCAGGATTTGATGATTACCTTGAAAAAATAAAAGGCGGCTGGGCTGATGTTGATGTCATTGTTGCAACTCCAGATTCTATGTCTGAACTCGGAAAACTTGGTAAAGTTTTAGGCCCAAAAGGACTTATGCCTAATCCTAAGAGTGGAACCGTTACGATGGACGTTGCTAAGGCTGTTAAGGAAGTAAAAGGTGGTAAGATAGAGTTCAGAGTTGAAAAGACAGGTATAGTTCATACATCTTTAGGCAAATTAAATTTTGAAACCGATAAACTTGTTGATAATGCAAAAGCATTTCTTAACACAATAATTAAGATGAGACCATCATCTGCTAAAGGGCAATATGTTAAGAGTTTGTTTTTATCAAGTACAATGGGTCCGGGACTCAAGATTTCAAAAGATGATTTAAGTTTAAACATTTAAAGATTTTACGCACTCATAATAAATAATAGCTTCTAACCGACCCGAAATAATAAATTGTGATACGGGAGAAAAATGAATAAGAACGAAAAAGCAGAATTAATTGCCGAAGCTAGAGAATTGATCGATCATGCATCCGCACTCTATCTAACTGACTACTCAAAAATTAATGTTGCAGACATTAGTGATATCAGAAATCAGTTTAGAAAAGAGGGAGTTAAGTACAAAGTATTTAAAAATACTCTGTTCAAACGTGCGCTTGTAGAATCGGGTAAATTCGAAAAGCTGGCAAATCATCTTGAAGGTATGACCGGATATGCATTTGCTTCAACAAATCCAGTTGCACCTGCAAAGATAATTAAGAAGTACTACGATGCTTCACAAAAGTTAAATCTTAAAGCATGCTACATCGAAACAGAATATTATGATGGCAGCAAGCTTGCAGAATTAGCAGAGTTACCTACAAAGAATGAACTGATTGCCGGAATTTTAGGAAGTCTAAATTCACCTGCTTCAGGTATCGTTGGATCCATTGCTGCAGTTATGAGAGACTTGGCAAGTGTAATTGATGAAGTCTCAAAAAAGAAAGCAGCTTAACTTAATTAGAAATTAAACTCAGGAGAAATGAAAATGTCAGAAAAAGTTGCACAAGCACTTGAACTTATTAAAGGAATGTCACTTCTTGAAGCTTCAGAATTAAAGAAAGCACTTGAAGAAGAATTTGGCGTAACCGCTGCTGCACCAGTTATGATGGCTGGACCAGCTGCTGGCGGCGCTTCTGCCGCACCTGTTGAAGAACAAACAGAGTTTGATGTTATTCTTCAAACAGCCGGTGAAAAGAAAATTAATGTTATTAAAGTTGTTAGAGCCCATACAGGTTTAGGTTTAAAAGAAGCTAAAGATCTTGTGGATGGTGCGCCAAAAACTGTTAAAGAAGGCGCATCAAAAGATGAAGCTGAAAAAATTAAAAAAGAACTTGAAGAAGCTGGCGCAACCGTCACTTTAAAGTAATATTAAAAAGTTAATTTTTTTGATCTTTTTTAAGTGATAAGACGGTAATTTCCGTCTTATCGCTTTTGTTTTATATAGATAACGTTGTTTAGGATGCTCATATTAAAGCATTTGATAATTTTTAGGAGGTTCTCAATTGGATAATAATCGTATTTCCTTTGGCCGTATTCCATCAGTCATTGATATACCCGATCTTTTAGGCATACAAACTGAAACATTTGAAGATTTTGTTCAGCTTGAAACTCATGCTCTTAAAAGGGAAAACAAAGGGTTACAACAAGTATTTTTAACAAACTTCCCGATTTTTGATAATAAAGAAAATTATAGACTAGATTTTTTAGAGTATTATGTAGAAAAACCAAGATTTTCTGTAGAAGAATGTCTTGAAAGAGGACTTACTTTTGCAGCTCCTCTTAAAGCAAAACTCAGACTTTCAACAAAAGATCCGGAAACAGAAGAATTTATAAACACTGTTGAACAGGAAGTTTATCTTGGCAATCTGCCGTTTATGACTGAGAAGGGAACTTTTGTAATTAACGGAGCCGAACGAGTAGTAGTTTCCCAATTACACAGATCACCCGGTGTTGCATTTGCTCAAACAGTGCATCCAAATGGTACTCCAATTTATTCAGCTAGAATTATACCTCTTAGAGGTTCATGGGTAGAATTTGCAACAGATATAAATTACGTAATGTATGTTTATATCGATCGTCGCAAAAAATTTCCTGCAACAACTTTATTGCGTGCTCTAGGTTTTCAATCTGATGAAGAAATATTAAATCTTTTTGGATTAGTTGAAAATGTTACGGTTAAAAAAGCAAAGTTAGAAAATTATTTAGGCAGAATGATTGCCAGTGATATTTTTGATATGTCTACGGGTGAAATATTTCTAACACGTGATTCAATATTATCTGAAGAAGATCTTGAAAGAATAAATGATGCAGAAGTTGATGTTTTAAAATTTATCAAATCTGATTCTTCTAATGATCAAAATTTAATTGTTAATACTTTAAGAAAAGATACTTCACACACCCGTGAAGAGGCTTTATACGCTATTTACAGACAATTAAGATCAGGTGAAGCACCTGACTTAACCACTGCTGAAACACTAATTGAAAAACTTTTCTTTAATGATAAAAGATATGATCTGGGTGATGTCGGCAGACATAGAATGAATCATAAACTGGAATTAAATATTCCTGAAACCACAACTGTTTTAACCGTTGAAGATATTATATCGATTATGAAATATATAATCGATCTTAAAGAAGGGGCAGTATCTGTTGATGATATTGACCATCTTGGCAACAGAAGAATTAGAACTGTGGGTGAACAGCTTGGACAGCAGTTTAATGTTGGTATGGCTCGTATGGCTAGAACCATCAAAGAACGAATGAATATGCGCGATACCGAAAACTTTACTCCGCAGGATTTAGTTAATGCCAGAACAATCAGTAGTGTAATCAATGCGTTCTTTGGAACCAATCAGCTTTCTCAATTTATGGATCAAACAAATCCGTTAGCTGAGATGACACACAAGAGAAGAATGTCTGCATTAGGACCAGGAGGTCTAACAAGAGAACGAGCCGGTTTTGAAGTGCGTGACGTTCACTATACACATTATGGTCGTCTTTGTCCGATTGAAACTCCTGAAGGACCGAATATCGGACTTATCTCATCACTAACAATTTATGCAAGAGTTAACCGCTACGGATTTTTGGAATCTCCTTATAGAAAAGTTGTAAAAGGAAAAGTAACTGAAGAGGTTGAATATCTAACTGCTGAACATGAAGATGCTTTTACAATTGCGCAAGCAAATGCACCAATTAGTGAATCAGGAAAATTTCTAAATGAGCGTGTTAAATCAAGATTAAAAGGTGAATTTCCAATTGTTCATCCTGAAGATTTACAGTATATGGATGTTGCTCCTGCACAAATAGTAAGTGCAGCAGCAGCACTAATTCCGTTTCTTGAACATGATGATGCAAACAGAGCATTGATGGGATCAAACATGCAGCGTCAATCAGTTCCATTATTAAAACCCGAGGCCCCAATTGTTGGTACAGGTATGGAAGAAAAAATCGCTCATGATTCAAGAGCGCTTTTATTAGCTGAGGATAACGGTGTTGTAGAGTATGTTGATTCGAATAAAATAATTGTAAAATATGATATCAACCCAAATAGTTTTGAAGCTCTTACAAGCTTTAATGAAATAAGAGAAGTGACTTACACTTTAACAAAATTTCATGGCACAAACCAGGAAACATGCATTAATCAAATCCCGATTGTAAAAGAAGGACAGAAACTTAAAAAAGGGGATGTGCTTGCTGATGGTGCGGCAACTGATGGTGGCGAATTGGCTTTAGGCAGAAATGTATTGGTTGCATTTATGCCATGGAGAGGTTATAACTTTGAAGATGCTATTATCATCAGTGAAAAAGTTGTAAGTGAAGATGTTTACACATCAATTCATATTGAGGAATTTGAATTACAGGTTAGAGAAACTAAGCGAGGTGAAGAAGAACTGACTCGTGAAATTCCAAACGTAAGTGAAGAAGCTGTTAAAAATCTTGATGAAGATGGAATAATTAGAGAAGGTGCTGAAGTAAAAGAGGGTGATATTTTAATTGGAAAAATAACTCCAAAGGGAGAAACTGATCCAACACCTGAAGAAAAATTATTACGCGCTATCTTTGGAGATAAAGCCGGTGATGTAAAAGATGCATCGTTAAAAGCACCTCCGGGATTAAAGGGAACCGTAATAAAGACCAGATTATTTAGTCGTAAAAAGAGAGATAACGATTCCAAGAAGCAGGAAAAGATTGCTTTTGATAAGCTTGATGTTGAATATAAAGCAAAACTTCAGGCACATTATCAAAAGTTAGTTGAAAAACTTACTAAGATAACTAAAGATCAAACCACAACTGGAATAAGAGATCTTGATGGTAGTGTTGTATTAAGAAGCGGATCGACCATTAAAGATGAAACCTTTTCAGGAATGGAAGATGTTACCAAACTTGATTATACACTTGATTGGTTTGAAACAAAGAAAACGAATAATCTAATCAGTACATTATTCAAAAATTACTTTACAATTAAAACTGATATTGAAGAAGATTTTAAAAGAGAAAGAATTAAAATTCAGAGCGGCGATGAATTGCCTCCTGGAATTGTGCAGCTTGCAAAAGTTTATGTTGCTAAAAAACGTAAACTTTCTGTAGGTGATAAAATGGCAGGACGCCATGGTAACAAAGGTGTTGTTGCAAAAATAGTTCCCGCAGCAGATATGCCTTATCTACCCGATGGTACACCTGTTGAAATAATTCTTAATCCTCTCGGCGTACCATCACGTATGAACCTTGGTCAGTTGTATGAAACTGCTTTGGGATGGGTTGGTAAAAAACTGGGAGTAAAATTTGCAACTCCAATTTTTGATGGAGCTAAAGTAGAAGATGTTGATGAATGGCTGGTAAAAGCAGGATTAGAAACCGGAAGTAAAACAGATTTATATGATGGTCGAACAGGAGAGAAATTACATCAGAAAGTTACTTGCGGATATATTTATATGTTAAAACTTAGCCACTTGGTTGATGATAAGATTCATGCTAGGTCAATAGGACCTTATTCTCTTATTACTCAGCAGCCACTTGGCGGTAAAGCACAGTTTGGTGGTCAGAGATTTGGAGAAATGGAAGTTTGGGCACTTGAAGGATATGGTGCTTCACACATTTTACAGGAAATCTTAACTATAAAGAGTGACGATGTTGCCGGAAGAGCAAAAGTATATGAAGCAATAGTTAAGGGTGAAAACTTACAGGAACCAAATATTCCTGAATCGTTTAACGTTCTTATTAAGGAACTCCAGGGCTTAGGTCTGGATATTAAAATAAGTTAAATGTTAAACATTCTTTCACTTAGAAATTAGGAGATATAAAAATGGCTTTTAGAGTTCAAGAAAATGCAATGAGAGATATTAACAGTATCACCATCGGCTTAGCAAGTCCTGATGATATTTTGTCAAGATCATATGGTGAAGTTACTAAACCTGAAACAATAAATTATAGATCATTCCGCCCGGAAAAAGACGGATTGTTCTGTGAAAAAATATTTGGACCAACCCGTGATTGGGAATGCTTTTGTGGTAAATATAAAAGGATAAGATATAAAGGCATCATTTGCGATCGTTGTGGTGTTGAAGTTACACAAAAAAGTGTAAGACGTGAGAGAATGGGACACATAGGTTTGGCTGTTCCTGTAGTTCATATCTGGTTTTTCAGAACGCAGCCATCTAAGATTGGTAATATAATTGGCGTAAGTTTAAAAGAACTTGAGAAGATTATTTATTACGAATCTTATGTTGTGTTAAATCCTGGAATAACAGGATTGAGCAGATTAGATCTCATATCAGAAGATCAATATTTTGAGGTGATGAATTCACTGCCAGATGGAAATGAAAAATTAGATAATGATGATCCGAAAAAATTTGTTGCTAAAATTGGTGGTGATGCAGTAAAAGAAATTCTTAAAAAAACTAATGTTGAAGAACTATCAAAAGAGTTACGAGAATTAGTAAAAGTTGAAACATCACAACAGAAGAAAGCTGATTATTTAAAACGGCTTCGCGTACTTGAAGCATTTAAAGAGGAAGAAGGAAAAGTTCCCAACAGACCGGAATGGATGGTTTTAAATTACATTCCCGTTATTCCGCCAGAACTTCGTCCACTGGTGCCACTTGAAGGTGGAAGATTTGCAACAAGCGATCTTAACGATTTATATCGCCGTGTTATTATCCGCAATAACAGATTAAAAAGATTAATAGATATTAAAGCACCTGAGGTTATTCTGCGTAACGAAAAAAGAATGCTTCAGGAAGCTGTTGATGCTTTGTTTGATAACTCAAGACGAGGCAGCGCCGTAAGAAGTGATAACAATCGTCCTTTAAAATCCTTAAGCGATATGCTTAAAGGAAAGCAGGGAAGATTCCGTCAAAATCTTTTAGGAAAAAGAGTTGATTATTCTGGTCGTTCGGTAATTGTTGTAGGGCCTGAATTAAAACTACATCAATGCGGACTTCCAAAGGATATGGCAGTAGAACTCTTTAAACCTTTTTTGATTAGAAAACTGATTGAAAGAGGACACAATAAAACTGTTAAGAGTGCCAGAAAGGTTGTTGATAGAAAGGACCCGATAATTTGGGATATACTTGCTAAAATTATTGAAGCTCATCCAATTTTATTAAATAGAGCTCCAACGCTTCATAGACTAGGCATACAGGCTTTTCAACCAACTCTAATTGATGAAAGAGCAATTAGATTACATCCAATGGTTTGTACTGCGTTTAATGCTGACTTTGACGGTGATCAGATGGCAGTTCACGTTCCACTTTCCTATGAAGCACAGCTTGAAGCTGCACTATTGATGTTAAGTAGTCATAATATTCTTTCACCGCAAAATGGAAGCCCAATTGTTGTGCCTACACAAGACATTGTATTGGGATGTTATTATCTGACAAAATATAAAGAAGGCGATAAGGGCGAAGGAATGATGTTCTCTTCACCCGAAGAATTGATTATTGCATACGATAACAGAGTAGTTGGATTGCACGCGAAGATTAAAGTAAGAATTGATGGTGAAATGATTGAGACAACAACTGGTAGAGTAATCTTTAATCAGATAGTTCCAAAGGAAATGGGATATATCAATCAGTTGTTGATTAAAAAAGCATTTGGTGGAATTATTGGTAAGATGTTCATGAAACTTGGTAACAAAGTTACTGCAAAGTTTCTTGATGATCTTAAAGATTTAGGGTTCAGATATTCTACTGCTGGAGGTCTTTCAGTAAGTTTTGCTGATATGATAATTCCTGAAGAAAAAGAATCATTGATTACCAAAGCAAATAAAAAAGTTGAAGGTATTCTTAACGAGCATGAGATGGGTGTTATTACTGATGCTGAAAGATACAACAAAATAATAGATGTATGGACACACACAACCAATGATGTTGCCCGTGCATTAATGGAAAAAATCAAACAGCATAATAAAGGTTTTAACTCACTTCACATGATGGTTGATTCAGGTGCGAGAGGTTCTCAGGAACAGGTAAGACAGTTAGCCGGTATGCGTGGTTTAATGATGAAACCGCAGAAAACACTTTCTGGTCAAGCTGGTGAAATTATAGAGAATCCTATCGTAGCAAATTTTAAAGAAGGATTATCTGTACTTGAATATTTTATTTCAACACACGGTGCAAGAAAAGGATTGGCAGATACCGCATTAAAAACTGCTGATGCTGGTTATCTTACAAGAAGATTAGTTGATGTTGCACAGGATGTGATCATTTCTGAAGTTGATTGTGGAACAATCCTTGGAATTGAAATTAAAGCACTTAAAGACGTTGAAGAAGAAAGAGAACCATTAGCAGAGCGAATTACCGGAAGATTTGCACAAGAAGATGTGTATGATCCCAGAACAGAGGAAGTAATTGTTGAAGCCGGTAATATGATTACAGAAGAAATTGCTGAAAAAATTGCTGACGCAAGTATCGACTCAGTTTATATCAGAACCGTGTTAACTTGCGAATCAAAACGTGGTGTATGTTTAAAATGTTATGGAAGAAATTTAACAACCGGAAAACCTGTTGAAATTGGAGAGGCCGTTGGAATTATTGCAGCCCAATCGATTGGTGAGCCTGGTACACAGCTTACGCTTCGTACCTTCCACCTAGGTGGTACTTCGTCAAGAATTGCATCACAATCTCAAGTGGAATCTAACATAGATGGTATTGTTAAGTTTGAAAAAATAAATGCTGTTGAAAAAACTGAACGGGATCCTTTTGGAGGACCGGATATCAAGGTTAGTGTTGTTACCGGACGTAGAGGATTAATTGAAATTTACGATGAGAATAACAGACAACTTAAAAAATATGATGTTCCTTACGGAGCAGAGTTGTTGGTTAATGATGGTCAGAAAATTAAAAAACGTCAACCATTGTATAACCACGATCCTTATAACGCTGTCATTCTTTCAGATATCCAGGGTCGTGTAAAATTTGTCGATTTGATTGATGGCTTAACTTTACAACAAGTTACTGATGATCAAACAGGACACGTTCAAAAAGTTGTATTGGAATCAAAAGATAAAAACATTACTCCAAGTATTTTAATTGAAAACGAGAATGGTGAAAGAAAATCTTTCAACCTTCCAATCAGAGCTTATTTATCTGTTGAAGATGGAGAGAATATTTTAGCGGGTACTATCCTTGCAAAGATATCAAAGCAAACTACAAAGAGTAGAGATATTACGGGTGGTCTGCCAAGAGTTACAGAACTTTTCGAAGCAAGAAGTCCGCACGAATCTGCAATAGTATCTGAGATAGAAGGATTTGTAAAATTTGGTGCACGAAAGAAAGGCTCAAGAGAAATACTTGTAAGTGCCCCTGATGGTTCTGATGAAAAGAAATATAATGTGCCATTACAAAAGCACACTTTAGTTCAGGAGGGTGATGAAATTCCAGCGGGTGAAAAGATAACCGATGGACCTATTAATCCTCACGATATCTTGGCAATTAAAGGAACAAGCGCGGTTCAAGAATATCTTGTAAATGAGATTCAAGACGTGTATAGGCTTCAGGGAGTTAAAATTAATGATAAACACATTGAAGTTATTGTGCGTCAAATGTTGCAGAAAATAAAAATAGTTTCACCTGGTGATACAAGATTTCTTGAGGAAGATATTGTCGATCGAATCGAGTTTATAGAAGAGAACAACAAGATAAGTACTATGGTTTATGTTGAAGATAAAGGTGATTCAAAGCTTAAAAATGGACAATTAATTACAAAATCCAAGTATAGGGAATTGAACTCTGAGTTGAAGAAGAAAGAAAAGAAAGAAATAGTTGCCAGGAATGCCGAACCAGCAACTTTTGAACACATTCTTCTGGGTATTACTCAAGCTGCTTTGTCGACAGAGAGCTTTATATCAGCGGCATCATTCCAGGAAACAACAAAAGTGCTTGCAAATGCTGCAACAGAAGCAAAAGTTGATAATTTACTTGGATTAAAAGAGAATGTTGTTATGGGTCATTTAATTCCTGCAGGTACAGGAATAAAGAAGTATAGAAACATTTTGTTGGAGAATGAAGAATTAGAAAATTCCGAAGCAAAAGAAGCAGAAAAAGAACTTTTATCTAATGATTAATAATTTTAATCAGTTTAGTTGCTGTTTCTTAAAGTATTTGATAACAAAAACAGTTAAAATTAAAAATAATTTCAGTTTTCTTGACAAAATTTAAACTGGAAACTATATTTGAAATCTGAATTTTTTTGAAGAAGTAATTTTTAGGAGATTTTGTGCCCACGATAAATCAACTGGTTAGAAAAGGTAGAGTTAGAATTTTATCAAAAAATAAAGCTCCGGCTCTAGATGCATGCCCTCAAAAAAGAGGCGTTTGCACAAGAGTTTACACAACGACACCTAAAAAGCCTAATTCTGCATTAAGAAAAGTTGCTAGGGTTAGACTTACAAAAACAAATGTTGAAGTTACAGCATATATTCCTGGTGAAGGACATAATTTGCAGGAACACTCCATTGTTATGATTCGTGGTGGAAGAGTTAAAGATCTGCCTGGCGTCAGATATCACATAATTCGTGGCACTCTGGATACCAGTGGAGTGGCAGACAGAAAAAAGGGTCGTTCAAAATATGGCGCAAAGAAACCAAAAGCGAAATAAAAAATGAGAAAAAGACGAGCAGAAAAAAAATATTTAAAACCTGATCCAAAATTCAATGATATTTTGGTATCAAAATTTGTTAATTGCGTAATGTATGATGGCAAAAAAGCTGTTGCTAGAAACGTAATTTATGATGCCTTTAAACTTATCGAAGAGAAAACCAGTAAACCTGGTATCGAGGTTTTTAAAAAAGCTATCTCTAATACTCAACCTCTGATTGAAGTCAGAAGTCGTCGTGTAGGCGGGGCAACTTATCAGGTTCCTACTGAAGTTAGACCTGAAAGAAGAATCGCTTTGGCAATGAGATGGATAAAAAATTATTCAAGAGTTAGAGGGGAAAAATCAATGTCTGCAAAATTAGCTTCTGAGTTAATTGCTGCATCAAATGGTGAAGGTTCATCAGTAAAGAAGAAAGAAGATGTACACAAAATGGCTGAAGCAAATAAAGCTTTTGCTCACTTTAAATGGTAATGAAAGAATTGATTAGGTATTAATGGCAAGTAAAGTTAAAATAGAAAAAGTTCGTAACATTGGTATTATGGCGCATATCGATGCCGGTAAAACTACAACTACGGAAAGAATATTATTCTATACCGGTAAATTGCATCGTATTGGTGAAGTTCACGATGGTGCAGCAACAATGGATTGGATGGAACAGGAGAAAGAAAGAGGAATAACAATAACCAGTGCAGCAACCACATGTCATTGGAATGAACATCAGATAAATATTATTGATACTCCGGGTCACGTTGATTTTACTGTAGAGGTTGAAAGATCACTGCGAGTTTTAGATGGCGCAGTTGCCTTGTTTTGTGCTGTTGGTGGTGTTGAACCACAATCAGAAACAGTTTGGCGTCAAGCAGATAAATACGGTGTACCCAGAATTGCTTTTATTAATAAAATGGATAGAACCGGTGCCGATTTTTATCATGCAATTGAAATGATGAAAGAACGTTTAGGTGCAAATGCTATTCCAATTAACCTTCCCATTGGAGAAGGTGATATGTTTGTTGGCGTGATTGATCTGATAGAGTTCAATGCCAGGATGTTTCATGAAGAAGCATTTGGATCTACTTTTGAAGACTTGCCAATACCGCATGATTTATTGGAAGTGGCTACAAAATACCGTACTCTTATGTTAGAAGCTGTTTCAGATGTTGATGATACACTTTTAGAAAAATATTTAGAAGGAAAAGAAATTAGTGCGGAAGAGATCAGAACGGTGCTAAGACGTGCTACTATTGAATTAAAAATAATTCCAGTTTTATGTGGTTCTGCTTTTAAAAATAAAGGCGTTCAAAAATTATTGGATTCAGTTGTAGATTTTCTGCCTTCACCGGTTGATTCACCAGATATAGAAGCTCATCACATTGGGCTTAACGATGTTGTTAAAAGAAAAATTAGTGAAGATGAAAAGTTTACTGCATTAGCATTCAAGATTATGAACGACCCATATGTTGGCAAGCTTACATTTTTTAGAGTATATGCTGGTTCATTAAAATCAGGCTCATATATTTATAATTCCGTTAGTGGAAAGAAAGAAAGAATAAGCAGATTACTCCAAATGCATGCAAATCACCGCGAAGAAATTTCTGAAGTTAGAGCTGGAGATATTGCAGCCGCTGTAGGTTTAAAATTCACAAGAACAGGTGATACCCTTTGTGCAGAAGACGATCCGGTTGTTATGGAAAAAATGTCGTTTCCGGAACCTGTTATTCAAATTGCAATTGAACCAAAAACGAAAGCTGATCAGGATAAACTTTCTGATGCTTTATCAAAACTATCGGACGAAGATCCGACATTTAAAGTTAAAGTTGATGATGAGACCGGACAGACATTAATTAGCGGTATGGGTGAGCTTCATTTGGAAATTCTTGTTGATAGAATGAAAAGAGAATTTAAAGTAGAAGCTAATATTGGTAAACCGCAGGTTGCTTATAGAGAGACAATTACACAAAGCGTTCAGGCTGAAGGTAAGTTTGTTAAACAATCTGGCGGTAGAGGAAAATTTGGGCACGTTTGGGTTGAGATTAGTCCGAATGAAGTGGGCAAGGGATTTGAATTTATTAATGGCATAGTCGGCGGTGTTGTTCCTAAAGAATACATCCCAGCAGTTTCGCATGGTATTCAAGATGCAATGAAGAATGGTATCATTGCTGGTTTTCCTATGGTAGATATAAAAGCAAAACTTTATGATGGTTCTTATCATGATGTTGACTCAGATGAAATTTCATTTAGAGTTGCTGGATCAATGGCTTTTCAGGCGGGAGCTAAAAAAGCTAATCCGGTATTACTTGAACCAATAATGTCTGTAGAAGTTGTTACACCCGAGGAATATTTGGGTGATGTAATGGGTGATTTAAATTCAAGAAGAGGAAAAATTGAAGGCTTTTCTGCAAGAAAAGATGCACAGGTTATAAAGGCGCACGTTCCTCTATCTGAAATGTTTGGATATGCTACAATACTTAGATCTATGAGTCAGGGAAGAGCAATTTATACTATGCAGTTTGATCATTACTCTTCCGTACCAAAATCAATAGCAGAAGAGATATCAGAAAAAACTTTAGGAAAAAAATCAGCATAAAATTATTAACTGGATTAAAAAAACTTAAAAAAAATTATTAAAGGAGAATTCGATGGCTAAAGAAAAATTTGATAGGAGTAAACCACACGTTAACGTTGGAACAATTGGTCACGTAGATCACGGTAAAACAACATTAACAGCTGCCATCACAATGGCTCTCGCAAGAAAAGGATTATCAGCAGTAAGAACATTCGATAGTATTGATAATGCACCTGAAGAAAGAGAGAGAGGTATTACTATTGCAACTGCACACGTTGAGTATTCAACAGCAAATCGTCACTATGCTCACGTAGATTGTCCGGGTCACGCTGACTATGTTAAAAACATGATTACTGGTGCAGCTCAGATGGACGGTGCAATACTTGTAGTTGCTGCAACTGATGGACCAATGCCTCAGACAAGAGAGCACATTCTCCTTGCTCGTCAGGTGGGCGTACCAAGAATAGTTGTATTTTTGAATAAAGTTGATATGGTTGATGATCCAGAATTAATTGAATTAGTTGAAGAAGAATTAAGAGATCTATTAACTCAGTATGAGTTTCCTGGATCTGAAATTCCGATTATAAAAGGATCTGCACTTCAGGCATTAGAAGCTGGTGCATCAAATGCAGATATCAGCGATCCAAGATATAATTGTATTTGGGAACTTATGGATGCTGTAGACAGCTACATTCCGGTTCCTGAAAGAAGTACTGACAAACCATTCCTAATGCCTGTTGAAGACGTATTTTCAATTACAGGCCGTGGTACAGTTGCAACAGGAAGAGTTGAAAGAGGTCAGGTTAAAATACAGGAAGAAGTTGAATTGATAGGTTTAGGATTACACAAGAAAACTGTTGTAACCGGAATCGAAATGTTTAGAAAAGAATTAGATGCAGCTATGGCAGGTGATAACGCAGGTATTTTGTTAAGAGGTGTTGATAAGAATGAAATTGAAAGAGGAATGGTATTGGCAAAAACCGGATCAATTACACCCCATACAAATTTTGAAGGTTCTGTTTACGTTCTTTCAAAAGATGAAGGTGGAAGACATACTCCATTCTTTAATGGTTACAGACCACAGTTCTATTTCAGAACTACAGATGTTACAGGAGTTGCAACCTTACCTGAAGGTACAGAAATGGTTATGCCTGGTGATAACGTAAACTTATCAATAGAATTAATTGCTCCAATCGCTATGGAAGAGAAATTAAGATTTGCTATTCGTGAAGGTGGTAGAACTGTTGGTTCAGGTGTTGTTACTAAGATTATTAAATAATTATAAAAATTATTTTGGTGCTCTTGAAAAGGGAGTTCAAACTCCCTTTTCTTATCTAATTTAATAAAAGGAGTTGATTAAGTGCCCGGTCAAAAAATAAGAATTAAGTTGAAATCGTACGATCACATTTTGATTGATAAATCTACTGAGAAGATTATTAAGACTGTTAGAAGTACAGGTGCGGTTGTATCCGGCCCGATTCCACTTCCAACAAAAAAAACTATTTATACAGTTTTGCGTTCACCTCACGTAGATAAAAAATCTAGAGAGCAGTTTGAAACCAG
>DASVGS010000285.1:0-2818 GCA_036379435.1 Ignavibacteriaceae bacterium | reverse complement strand
ATTTGTTGAATCTATAACCACAGGAGAAGGTAAAACAATGATAGCTTTTCGCCCGGCATAATCATAAATAGTTTCTCCAACAATAGCTCGATTATCAGAATTTATTCGAGTAACTTTTTGTCTATCCCTCAATGTCCCATCATAATAGGTGACAATATCTTTTCGTTTTCCTTGCTCAGCATAAGTTGCATTATATTGCCAATTCAATTTATTATCTTGTACGTTAGCTGCTGTGATATTTATTTTACAACTACCTCCACTCACTTGCAGTTGATCAATTGTTCCTGTATTATTTAAAGTACTCCATTTTCCATAGACAATGTGAGAAGGATTGTCAAAATCAACACCAATAGGTCTTACTCGAAAAGCAACCCAACCTTGATTAAAAATCAAAGGAATTTGGTAAAAATGTTTGCTTGTTGTGATTATAGTTGAATTATACCTGAAATCATAAGATAGTTTATCCGGAGGTATTGTACCATTATTTCCATAGTTAGATATATGAAAGAATTCGAGCTGATATTCTTCTGCATCATCATTTACATTCCAACTCATTTCAATCTCGTCAGGTTTTGAATTATTATCTAAATCTAAAAAATTTATATTAAGCCCATTTATAGTGCTCTCTGGAGCTAATTTGTTATACCTCTGCCCTTGAATTTGAGCTTTAACAAACAAATTTTTTGGTAGTGTATCTGAATATACGTTATCAATAAAAACAGAGTCTATCCTGAAAATTATCTTATAGACATTATTAAATTGATATTTATCTAAAATTTTAGAATTAATTGTATCATGATGAAAGTAATCAATATTTAAATAAACTTTAGCACTATCGGGAGAGGTATAACTTTCGTCATATTTAATAACTGTAACTAATACTCTTACATGTTGGGGCCCAAGTACAAATTCCGGGTAATGTAAATCTACGCCTAAACTAACGTTGTCTGTTATGGAATAATCTCTTTGATTGAGACTAGGTGCGGTTATTTTAATACTATCAACTGCAGTAGGGGTGTTTACAATAACAGGTGTTCCACTTCCAGCCACTGTTCTTATTGCATTAAGTTGTCCGATATGTTTTCCAAATGCTGGGAAAAAGAAAGCAAAAGTCACAAAGACAATCAATAGAATATTTCTTAAATAAATTTTCATCTCAATTTCCATATTATTTAGTTACTTCTTAAATCTATTATCTTAAATCCTTTATAAATAGGGTTAAGAACAATCTTATTGTTTTTAACAGTAATAATACTACTTACTGGTTCAAATTTCGACAGCTTGACATCTCTCCCTTTCTTAAAATTACTATATGTGATAACAATCTTTGCCTTTTTTGTAGAAGCTTGGTTACTCTTAACTTGATATGGATGATTACTAAAAATAACAATTTTTTGAAGTTGTCCTTTATAAAAGATAAGATCTACACTATTAATTGCCATATTTTTTTTTAATTGAACATCAAACCAAACCTTATCTTTCTCTTGTTTTTCAAATATTTTATTAGCAAATTTTGCCATATTTGAATAGGTTTGTAATTCAGTTCTTTTTGACAATAAAGAATCAACTGATTGAATTATTATTCTCTTTTTAGTTTTCTCTAGCGTAACTTTTAATGTATTATTTATTACGGTTAATTGATTTCCCCAAAGTGTATTATACCCAACTCCCTTCTTGGAAACTATATAACCTTTTATCATCTTAATTGGGGAAGCATCTGAGTAATCGGAATAAACATTGTACGTTAAAGAAAAAGAATAGTCATCTTCCAGCCCCATCTTTTTCTCATAAGATTTGATATAAGATAGATAATAATTCAAATTAACCTCTTTCCATTCAGTTTGTCCATTTTGGAAAAATGAAATAAAAGGAATAAATAATATTAATAAAGGCCAATTTTTCATTTTAACAATTTTTATTGGTTTATTTGAAAATGATTTCTTGATTCTTTTATGGTTTTAATGCCTCGTTCAGTTTCTTTGTTTACTCTAATTAGCTTACCTGAATTATCATATTGATAAAATACAGCATAATTTCTGCCATCTAAAACAGCCATCATTTTCCCTGTGCTCGGATTATAAACATAGGATTTCATACTGGCGTCTGTAGGTAAAAATCGAACGTCATCAAAAAAACAATCTCCACTCTCGCAACTTAACTTAATATATATATCAGTAGCAATTGTAGGGACAGTTATCAAGCCCCTCATTTGTTGCCAACCTCCAATAATGTTTCCAACTGTATGTAATGAATATGAGGAAGTGCCAGTATTAAAAAACACCTTAATCTGAGGATTGGAATAACTTGTGTTGACACTATCTACATCTCCCTTTACCCATGCAGACATAATGTATTTTCCTGGCGCAGGAGAAAAGCTACTTATACAATCTTGGCAGGAATCTACCGAACAAGATGGCACCTTGTAATTATAAACAGTGTTGCATCTCGAATCTGATGTAAAATATGCCTCTAAATAACAGCTATCACTTGTTATAGAAATTCCAGAAATATTAAAAACCAAAGAATTAGTAAAAGGTGGATTAAAAATTTGTTGATTCCCACTACAATCTCTTACAATTAATTGCCCTGAATCTGGAGGATTAGTGAAAGTTATCGCACCTGATAAATCATAAGTAGCACTTTTATAATTACATGCACCGACTTCTACTCTAAATAATCCTATACTGCAAGAACTAGTCATATTGTTTTGAAAATTATCTTGATTTTGCCCAAAAGCAATTACAACAATACAATTTATAATTATACATATAAATAATTTTTTCATTTTTCTATTTATAAACTAATTTGTTATTCCTTT
>DASVGS010000284.1:0-3798 GCA_036379435.1 Ignavibacteriaceae bacterium | reverse complement strand
TCCCAATTATCATAGGATTGATTAAATACTGAATCGACTGCTCTTTTAATATATGCTTGTCTGTTATAAACAGGCATTATTATAGAAACAAGCGGTAATGATGAAATATTTTTAAATAATTTTTTATCTGTCTGCAATTACTTTATGATTTCTTTTGACTGGAATTAAATTTACTCAATCTTATAAGCGTATTTAAGTGATAAAAGTTTACAAATATTTAATAAAGCTGTTTTATTATATTTGCGCTGCATAAATATCGGAAAAATGATAATGGCTAAAAAGCACGTTAAAAATACAGAACCAAAATCAACAAAAGAAAAAAGTAAAATAACTAAACAAAAAATTATTGCAGGCGTTATAGTTGTAGCATTACTTGCATTTTTTGTTTTTAATAATTTTATAAAAAATAATGAGCCGGAAGTGGAATATTATACTTTCACAAAAGAAGGTGAACTAACTTTTACAGATTCGCTTGGTGTTTTAAAAGCCAAAATCGATCTTGAAATTGCAGATAATGAGTATGAACGGCAGTTGGGTTTAATGAACCGCAAGGAGATGAAAGAAAATGAAGGGATGCTGTTTATTTTTCCTGTTCAACAACTGGAATCATTCTGGATGCGCAATACATTAATATCCCTTGATATGATTTTTGTAAATGATCAAAAAAAAATTGTAACTATTCATAAGAACACAAAAATACTTTCTGATACAAGTTACCCCTCCACCGAACCTGTAATGTATGTAGTTGAAGTTATTGCCGGATTTACTGATAAATATAATATCCGAATTGGAGATAAGATTGACTGGATGGGCACAAAAATAAGTTTATAAAATTTTTAAACTATTTTTATTTCAATTTCCGTAAAGTTTATCTTCAACAAGTTCACAAATAATATGTGCTATCGTAATGTGTCCTTCCTGAATTCTTTGTGTGTTTGAAGATGGAACAATAATAGGAAGATCTACCTGACTTTCAAGTTTACCACCGCTTCCACCAAGCAGACCAATCACCTTCATTCCTTTTGATCGCGCCGCAGCAACAGCTTTTATAATGTTTGGGGAGTTTCCGCTTGTTGAGATTGCAAGCAAAACATCGCCAAGCACACCAAGACCTTCCACATTCCTTGCAAAAATATTTTCAAATCCTATATCGTTTCCTCCGGCAGTAAGATTTGATGAATCAGTAGTAAGTGCAATTGCAGGTAAAGCAGGGCGCTGAATGTGGTGACTTAATCTTATCATAAACTCAGTTGCAATATGCTGGCAATCTGCAGCGCTACCGCCATTACCACAAAGCAAAAGTTTATTTCCATCTTTATATGCGGCAACCAAAATGTCTACAGCACGAATAATAGCTTCACTAAGCTCGTCTCTTATTTTAAGTTTTGTTTCTGAACTTTCATTAAGCGAGTCTATTATAAATTTTTGTGCGTCCAATTTTAATATCCTATAATTTGAATGTCTTGCGGGGAAGGTGTATACCTGACGAAGCAATTTGCAGATTCCTTCGTCCTTTTGGCCCCGGAATGACTAATATTTTAAACTAAAATACTTTGTTTAACGTGAACAGCAGAAGCAAAATCTTTTATAAGATCCCAGTTATGCTCATCTTCAAAATAATTTCCGGTTACTATTATTGATGCACCGTGATTAACTTTTTCCCTTGCTGTTCTCGGATCTCTTATTCCACCGCCAACAATAACGGGAACTGAACATTGATCACTTACTGCTTTTACCATTTCATTCGGAACAGAATTATCTGCACCGCTGCCAGCCTCAAGATAAATTAATTTCATCCCAAGATATTCCGAAGCCAATGCTGTTGCGGCCGCTATCTCAGGTTTGTTTCTTGGGATTGGTAAACTTCCACTCATATAAATAGCAGTAGTTGTAGAGCCCGATTCAATTAAAATATAAGCGGTTGAAATTGGCTCAATTCTGCTTTTTTTAATTGAAGGAGCAGCAAGTATATGCTTACCAATTAGATGCTCAGGATTTCTACCGCTTACAACAGATAAGAAAAGTATTGCGTCTGCAAAAGAAGAAACCTGAGTTATACTGCCCGGAAAAATAATTGAGGGAAGATTTGTATTTACTTTTACTTTTTCAATAAACGATTCGAAATCACCATTAACCATTAAACTGCCGCCAACTAAAAACCCATCTACACCAGATTTTTCACAGTGTTTTAAAAATCCGGCAAGTTTGTTTTCCGGTAGCTTGTCAGGATCAAGGAGAATTAAATACGCAGCTCCCTTTTCTTTAATAATATTTAGAAGGTGATTGTAAATCTTCATAATTCTTGATTTATAAGTAAATCAATATAGGAATTTCGTTTTTGATAAAAAAGAATCAATAATCACTTCAATATCAGATTTTTGAAGTAATATATGCCAACAATTGTTTTGGCGTCTGTTATTTTACCGTCTAAAATTAAACTTTCAATCTCTTGTACTGATAACTCTAAAATTTCCATCCCCATCTCTCCTTCTTCGCGATTATGGTTGCCCGGTATCAATCCACCGGCAAAATAAATATGAAGAACCTCAGTACAATATCCGGGAGCTGTGTAAATCTCTCCAAGCTTTTTAATTTCTTTTGCCCTGTATCCTGTTTCTTCCTCAAGTTCCCGGGTTGCACAAATTAAAGGATCTTCTCCTTTATCTAATTTTCCTGCAGGAAGTTCAATCAAAGTTTTTTGTAAAGGATATCTGAATTGCTTTACTAAAATAATTTTACCATCATCTTTAACAGGAACAACAACTGCGCCGCCGGGATGAATTGCAACTTCTCTTATTCCAATGTTGCCGCTTGCATATTCAATTTCATCAACCTGATGATCGAATACTTTTCCTTTATAAAGGATTTGTGATTTTAGGATTTTGTAGTCCATAATTTTGAGGATTGTCATTGCGAGGAATGAAATGATGAAGTAATCTGTTTTAAAATAGATTGCTTCTCCCGAACAAGTCGGGATCGCAATGACTAATCGTTAACTCCTGTATTTAGCATCATAATATGGAATCAGTTCACTGCCAAGAAATTTAATTAATGCGGTTATAACACCAAGATCATCAAGATAACCCACAAGCGGGGCAATATCAGGAATCGTATCTATTGGTGAAATAAAATAAACCAATCCCATAACAACAATTGCCTTTCGATGCCAGCTAACCAGCGGATCTTTCATATAACTATAGAGTGCCATTATATCTTTTGCAAAAGATATCTTTTTACCAACGCGCTGAACTTTGCTCCATAAATTATCTTCAACGTAGTTACTTCTTTCTTTATAATCATCCTCTATTTCGCGTTCAGTTCTGCCGCCGGTTCTAAAAGCACCAAGATCACCCAGGTTTTCAAAAATTTCATCATCAGGTGCAACAATATCAAATTCTTTTTCTTTCATCATTTCTCCTATTTTTGATGCGATTTAAACCAATCAAACACGGTGTTCCACCACAACTTTGCATTTTGCGGTTTGGAAACAAAATGTGTTTCATCCGGAAAATATAAGAACTTACTTTCAATCTCCAATCTTTGCAGAGTAGTAAACAATTGAAAGGCTTGTTCTTCTGATAATCTAAAATCAAAAGCACTGTGAACAATTAACATAGGTGTTTTAAAATTTTTAGCATATTGATGCGGTGACCATTTTACATAAGCTTCCCGATTCTCCCAGGGCGTACCGCCAACTTCCCATTCGGGGAACCAAAGTTCTTCAGTTGTGCCCCACATACTTTCAAGATTAAAAGTTCCGTTGTGGCAAAACAAAGCTTTAAATCTATCTGTGTGCCC
>DASVGS010000283.1:0-7328 GCA_036379435.1 Ignavibacteriaceae bacterium | reverse complement strand
TGTTCGTTGTCAAATAATTTAAATGATTCGGGTTAGTACAGATATCATATAAATTTCACTTTGATATTTACTATCTCTGAACTGCTTCCTGTTCTTGCAGGAGGACCCCATGTACCGGCACCGGATGAAACATAGTAATGTGTGTTTGCTTTTTTCTTGTAACCCCAGCTAACTTCGTAAATCATTTTTGTTATTAAGTTAGCCGGCCATATTTGTCCGTGATGTGTGTGACCTGAAAGCTGAAGATCAATATTATTCTGCTGCGCCTGTTCAAGTTTAAATGGAGTGTGATCTAATAATATCTTAGGATATTTATCTGATAAATCTTTTACTAACTCTTCTAAATTTTTTCGTTGCTTTCCGGTAAACTGGGGCATAGCACTGTCTTCTCTACCAATTACATAAAAGCTGCTGTCTATTAATTCGGATTTATCACGTAAAAATTTTATTCCAAAATTTTCCGCGTATCTAACGCAGGATTCAACTTCATTAATAAACTCGTGGTTGCCGTTTATAGAGTAAACTCCATACCTGGATTTTAATCTTCTAAAAGATTCACCAATTTTTTGTGTTTCTAAAACCTCTGCTTTATCATCTACAATATCTCCTGCAAGCAAAATGATATCCGGATTAAGGGAGTTCATCTTATCTACTATTCTTGATAATAATCTTTCACCATCAATCGGGGAGAGATGTATATCTGAAGCCATTACAATATTTAACTCATTAAGCTTGCTTTCACCTTTTGGTATTGTTATTTCAACATTTCTTATTTCAATATTTCTCTTGTTTAAGTTTCCAAGAAACACAATCAGTCCAACAAAAGCAATTACAACAATTGCTGTAATTTTTTTTGCATTTTCATAATTGCTGGTAATTATCGCAGGGAAAAAGTGAAACCAACTATTTAATAATCTGATTATATCTATAAACAACAATGAAAGTATGAAGTAAACAAGAAATGCAAACCAGATTGCTCCAATACCAAGCAATATATCGTAGGTAAGAGGAGATAAATATTTATACAGAACTTTGGCCAGTACATAACCATATGCAATGATGATAAATAAAACTGCATACACCGGTTTAAGGATTGGATATGTTGAAATTACCTGCCAGCCGCGAATAAACACGTATGAGTTAAGCGCAGTATAGACAGTAAAAAAAATTATAAAGAATAATGCCATAGTATTAAATGTTTTTTATTTAAAACAAAAAATATAGAGATAAGTTCAATTTGATTTTGGGGAGAATCACAACTTTGAAATCATCATTGCGGGCGGTTCGCCACGGCGAACATGAGCGATGCAATCTTCAATTTAATTAGATTGCTTCACCCCGATAAATCGGGGATTCGCAATAACATAAGGCTATTTAAAATCAAAAAATCCACTGCCGGTTGAGTCACATTCTGCTTCTTTATTCAAGATCAGGATTCTCCTCTGAGCTTCATCCGGCAATGGATGAAATTTTATTGTGTCAAACTTTAATAATCCGCCGCGGCGGACAGTGTAACAACGATTATTTATAAGATTGAAGTACTTTCATATAATTTGCTCTTTCAAAACTTGCAGGGTCATCAACATTCATATAACTCATACTGCCGCGCATCTGATCAATTGATTGATATTCTTTTTCTTCCATCCATGCTTTCAAATTTGTTGTTACATCTGCAATGTGACCAATTCCAAATTTTAAAAGTGCAGAAAGCATTTGAGTAACCTTTGCACCAGCCATCACCATTTTAAGAACATCTTCAGCAGAATAAATTCCGCTTGTTGCAGCAAGATCAGCATTAATTCTGCCATACATCATTGCAATCCATCTCAAAGGTAATCTCATAGCCATAGGCGTACTTAAAATTACATTTGGTACAACTTCAAGTTTTTCAAGATCAATATCAGGCTGATAAAATCTATTAAACATAACCAAACCATCGGCACCCGCTTTGCTTAATTCAGATGCCATAAAACTTGTAGAGCTGAAGAAAGGGTGCATCTTAACTGCGATAGGAATTTTAACAGTTGATTTAACCGCTTTAACAATATCTAAATATATTTTTTCTATTTCACTTCCGGATTTTTTAAAATCTGTAGGAAGCAGATAAATATTTAACTCAAGTGCATCTGCTCCGGCCTGTTCAATTTTCATTGCATAGTCAGTCCAGCCGCCAATAGATTTACCATTTAAGCTTGCAATAATTGGAATGTTAACAGCTTCTTTTGCTTTTCGGATGTGATTTAAATACTCATCCGGACCAAGTTTAAACTCAAAAGGTGTTGGTAAATATGATGTAGCTTCAGCATAGCTTTCAGTATTATGTGAAGTAAAATAATCGAGCTCTAACTGATCGTGTTCAATTTGTTCTTCAAAGATTGAGTAAAGTACAACAGCACCGGCACCGGCATCTTCCATTTCCCTGATGTTAGAAATTTTTTCAGACAAAGGTCCGGCAGAACAAACGATAGGGGATTTTAGTTTTAATCCTAAGTACGTTGTTGTGATATCCATTTTATTTTCCTTAACTAATTCTAAATTTCAAAATTTAATTAATTGTCATCCCGTCTATTGAATACATTATTTTGAAGACCGTAATAAACGGAATGACAAATGTATTTAATTATTGTTTCTCCGGTTCATAAGCTGCAAGTCTTTCATATTGATGCCATTTTTTCACTACATCTTCCTGTGCTTCTTTTATTAACTCAGCTGCTTCTGCCGGATGAGATTTTGTTAACATCTTATATCTGGTTTCCATGTAAGCATAATCTTTCAATGGAATTTTTAATCCTTTAGAATCAAGTTTAAATGGATTCTTTCCTTCTTTTTCAAGATCAGGATGATAGCGGAATAATGGCCAATGTCCTGAATCCACAGCAGCCTTTTGATTTTGCATTGCGGTTCCCATATTTATTCCGTGAGCAATACAATGGCTGTAGGCAATTATCAACGATGGACCATCATAAGCCTCAGCTTCAAGAAAAGCTCTAAGCGTGTGCTGATCATTTGCGCCCATTGCAACCTTGGCAACGTATACATTTCCATAACTCATTGCCATTAGTCCAAGATCTTTTTTAGCTCCCGGTTTACCGCCGGCTGCAAATTTTGCAACCGCACCACGTGGAGTAGATTTTGAACATTGTCCGCCTGTATTAGAATAAACTTCGGTATCAAGAACTAAAATATTTACATTCTTACCGGATGCAATTACGTGATCCAAACCACCATAACCAATATCATAAGCCCAGCCATCACCACCCATAATCCAAACAGATTTTTTTACAAGATAATCTGCCAGACTTAAAAGATGTTTGATTCCACTCGCATTTCCATTTGCACCTGATTTAAGAATATCATTTAATTTATTCTTTAAAGCAGCAACTCTTTCTCTTTGCTCATAAATTTCAGCTTCATCTTTTTGTGTTGCATTAATCAAACTATCAACCAGATCATTTCCAATTTCTGAAGCAAATGTTTTTAATAATTCTTTAGCTTGTAGATTGTGGTTATCAATCGCTAATCTGAATCCATAACCAAACTCAGCATTATCTTCAAATAATGAATTTGACCAGGCAGGGCCGCGGCCCTCTTTATTTGCTGCCCACGGTGTCGTTGGTAAATTTCCACCATAAATTGATGAGCATCCGGTAGCATTGGCAATGATAGTTCTATCACCAAACAACTGGCTTACTAATTTTACATATGGTGTTTCACCGCATCCTGAGCACGCACCTGAAAACTCAAATAATGGCTGCAGGAATTGTGAGTCTTTTACTTTTGAAACAGCAACTACTTTTCTGTCAAGTTCAGGAATCTCAAAGAAGAAATCCCAGTTGGCTCTTTCCTGTTCCCTGATAGGAAGTTGTTCTGCCATATTTATGGCTTTAAGTTTTGTCTCTTTCTTATTTTTTGCCGGACAAACATCAACGCAAAGTGAACAACCGGTACAATCTTCAACTGCAACTTGTAATGAATAATATAATCCTTCTCCGTAATCTTTGGATTTGTATTTGGTGTATTTAAATGTTGCAGGTGCACCGGCTAAATCTTTTTCTTCAAATATTTTTGCACGTATTGTGGCATGCGGACAAACCATTACGCACTTATTACATTGAATACAGGTTTCCATATCCCATACAGGAACCTCTAATGCGATATTTCTTTTTTCCCATCTTGTTGTTGTAAGCGGAAATGTACCATCAACAGGCATTTTACTTACAGGAAGCAAATCACCTTCACCAGCTATAATTTTAGCTGTAACTTCTTTAACAAAATCAGGTGCATCGCCCGAAACCGGCGGCTGCATCTGTTTGGTGCTTGTGATTTTATTTGGAACGATTACTTCAAATAAATTTGCAACTGTTTTATCCACAGCATCAAAATTCATCTGAACAATTTTATCACCTTTTGCACCATAAGTTTTTTTGATGGAATCTTTAATCATACCAATAGCTTTTTCTTGCGGAAAGATATTGGAGATTGCAAAGAAACAGGTTTGCATTATTGTGTTGATCCTGACTCCCATTCCTGTTTCTTCACCAACTTTGTATGCATCTATAATCCAGAACTTCATTTTTTTGTTGATAAGATCTTTCTGAACTTTTTCCGGTAATGAATCCCACACGTGCTCTTTATCTACTTTTGTGTTCAACAGGAATGTAGCGCCTTCACTGGCATCTTTTAGCATATCCCATTGTTCCAAAAATACCTGCTGATGGCAGGCAATAAATCTTGCTTCGTTAATAAGATAAGTTGATTTGATTTCTTTTGGTCCGAATCTTAAATGCGATACTGTTGTTGAACCAGATTTTTTTGAATCGTAAACAAAATAACCCTGTGCAAAATAATCTGTACCTTCACCAATAATTTTTATTGAGTTTTTATTTGCACCAACGGTTCCATCTGCACCTAATCCGTAAAATTTGCCTCTGAATGTTTCTTCGGCTTCAACTGAAAAAGTATTATCAAAATCTAAACTTGTATTAGTAACATCTTCAATAATTCCAACTGTAAAGTGTGGTTTAGGTTTGTCCTTTGATAAATTATCAAATACAGCTTTAACCATTGCAGGCGTAAATTCTTTTGAGGACAGACCATATCTTCCGCCAATAATTTTTGGATAAGCAAATTGAAGTTCACCAGTCATATATTTTTCAGATATAGCATTAATCACATCAAGATAAAGTGGCTCACCACCAGAGCCCGGTTCTTTTGTTCTATCTAAAACTGCAATTGATTTTGTTGTTTTGGGAAGTGCTTTTATAAAATGTTCTAAGGAAAATGGTCTGTACAATCTAACTTTTAATAATCCAACTTTTTCACCTTTGTTTACAAGATAATTAACAGTTTCTTCTGCGGCTTCACAGCCGGAGCCCATCATTATAATTATTTTTTCTGCATCAGGTGCACCAACATAATCAAATAAATTGTACTGTCTTCCGGTAAGCTTAGCAAACTTATCCATTTGTTTTTGTACGATAGAAGGACATGCATTGTAGAATGGATTTACTGTCTCTCTTCCCTGAAAATAGACGTCAGGATTTTGTGCCGTTCCTCTCATAACCGGTCTGTCAGGAGATAATCCTCTGTTTCTGTGAGCAATAATTAAATCTTCATTTAACATTGTCGTCATATCTTCTTTTGTAAGCTGTTCAATCTTCATAACTTCGTGTGAAGTTCTGAAGCCATCAAAGAAGTGTATAAATGGAATGCGTGCTTCTAAAGTTGAAGCCTGTGCGATCAAAGCAAAATCCATTACTTCCTGAACTGAGTTTGAAGACAACAATGCAAAACCTGTAGAGCGTGTTGCCATAACATCAGAATGATCACCAAAGATTGAAAGTGCTGCAGCAGCAATTGATCTTGCAGAAACGTGAAATACTGTAGAGGTTAATTCGCCTGCTATCTTAAACATATTAGGGATCATTAACAGTAAACCTTGCGAAGCTGTAAATGTAGTTGTAAGTGCACCGGTTTGCAATGCACCATGCACACTGCCTGAAGCACCACCTTCACTTTGTAATTCGCTTACAGAGGGAACCATTCCCCAAATATTTTTCTTATTAACTGCAGCCCATGCATCGCACCACTCGCCCATATTTGAGGAAGGAGTGATAGGATAAATAGCAATTACTTCGTTTGTATTATATGCTACATACGCGGCCGCTTCATTGCCATCGATTGTTACTTTTTTTCTGTCCATTATTTTACCGTTTAGTTATTAATTTGAAATTTTATCGGTTACTAAGTGGTAGAGGTAACCCAATAATAGTACCAAGCAAATACTTATTAAAATGAAGAATTTGAACGATAATCAAAGAATTTTTTTAAATGTGAAGAATTATTGTGCGGCTGATTTCCCACTTTTAAGAATAATATTTTGTGAAGGTTAACAGTTGAAAATTGACAAGATTGAAGAAGTAAATAATAATTGATTTATTGTCATTAAATATTATTAAATCTAATTTTGCAATGATTCTAATTTGCTCGCTCAACAATTACAAACTTATCAGGAGGTAAGATGGATCCATTGAATACAGGTTTTAGTTCTAATTACAAACCAATGACAATTGGTGATTGGTTAATTACATTTTTAATTCAGGCAATTCCTTTGGTTGGATTTATTATGTTGTTTGTTTGGGCTTTTGGTGATGGAACACATCCAAGTAAGAAATCGTGGGCACAGGCATCATTAATATTTGCATTAATAATGTTAGTGCTTGTAATAATATTCTTTGCAGCAATGTGGACTTTTATCAGTTCAATGTTCAGCGGCGGGTATAATATTCATAGTGTATAAAATATTTTTGTCGATCTTTAAAGACCCGGTTAAAATAAAACCGGGTTTTTTTATGTATGATAGAACAGCGGCGAAGTTTGGTACTTACTTGCAAAAGATGAGGATCACGGTTTCAGAAAAAAACTAATCGTGATTTTTATATGTGGTCTGAAGTTTTGTTTTTAGAAAAGTATTTGTTGAAGTAGAATTTTGGATTTAATTGCCACGACTTTTAAGTCGTGATGAAATTACAGTGTTACAACTAACCAGACGACAATCGACGACCAGAATTCCAAACAGTTTTTAATTTTACATTAACATTATTGTTATGATAATATAAAATCACTTTTTTTAATTTAACTTCATCCCAAAGGTAATATTCAAGTTTAATTATATTCTGTTCTTTTTTTACAACTATTGGTTTAATTACTCCCTTTAAAGAATCAGGTAAATGCTCAACTTTTCTATTTTCTCCAATCCAAAAAACATCATTGTATTTGAAAATAATTCTATAACTATCCCAAGAGGGTGAAGATAACTTTAGAAATGC
>DASVGS010000282.1:0-6102 GCA_036379435.1 Ignavibacteriaceae bacterium | reverse complement strand
TAGGAATATAATCCACTGTTTTTTTTAAGGACTCCCATCCTTTAGGGCCTAAACATTCATAGAATGCTATATTTGGTTTATAGGCAACACAATAGTCTTTTGTTGCGTCAATAATCGCTTTATTAAACTCAAAGATGGGATCTTCTTTGTCCAAAAGGTGTTTTGGAATTCTATCAATATCGGTGTCTAATCCAACGCATAAAAAAGATTTCTTTTTTTTGATTTCTGAGATGAGCTCTTCTTTTTTCATAATTTTTAAGATTAAGAAATTAGTGCACAAACTTATTGTGCTTCTTCTCCTTTTAACTTTTCAGCATTTTCTGCCATTTTAAGCGCATCCAACATCTCTTGAATATCGCCATTCATAAAGGAAGCAAGATTGTACATCGTTTTTCCAATGCGATGGTCAGTAATTCGACCTTGCGGGTAATTATAGGTTCTGATTTTTGCAGAACGGTCGCCTGTAGATACTAGGGACTTACGATGTGCTGCTCTTTCGCTTTGGATTTTGTCTAGTTCTATTTGGTACAATCTGGATCGTAAAACAGACAGCGCTTTATCGTAGTTTTTGTGTTGTGAGCGTTCTTCTTGACATTCAACAACAACACCGGATGGAATATGCGTTAAACGAATTGCTGAAGAAGTCTTATTGATATGCTGACCTCCTGCACCTGATGAACGGAAAGTGTCACGTCTAACATCTGCCATATTCAATTCAAAATCAACTTCTTCTGCTTCTGGCAATACAGCAACTGTTATTGCTGATGTATGTACTCTTCCTTGTGATTCGGTTTCGGGAACTCTTTGTACACGGTGCACTCCGGATTCAAACTTCATGGTTCCATACGCGCCATCGCCTTCTACATCCATTGTAATTTCCTTATAGCCGGCTGTTCCTCCTTCATGAGAGTTAATAATATTTACCTTCCAACCGATTTCTTTAAAATACATGGTGTACATTCGATAGATATCTTCTACGAAAATACAAGATTCATCTCCTCCAGTTCCTGCACGTAATTCAATGATTGCATTTTTATCGTCTTCAGGATATTTTGGAATCAATAAATATTTAATTTGTTCCTCTATTTGAGGGCATTTTTCTTCTAAATCTTCCAATTCGGCTCTTGCCATCTCTTTCATTTCCGGGTCTGTTTCTTCGGCTAAAATTTCTTTTGATGAAGCTATATTTGATATAATGTTTTTATAATTTTGGTAAACGTTGTCTATTTCTTCTAAATCTTTAAACTCTTTATTGAGTTTTACATATCTCTTAATATCAGCGATGATATCAGGGTCAACAATAAGTTGTCCGACTTCTTTAAAACGAAAATGAATGGCTTCTAATTTGCCTAATAATGAGTTGTCCATAAAATTGTGGAAATTTAATATTCAAAAATGCCAAATTCGGAAGTAATTGTGAGCTTTTTCTGAGCACTTTCTTCTACACGTCCTATAATTTGAGCATCTACGTTAAATGATTTTGAAATATTGATAAGATCATTGGCAATCTCTTGGGGCACATAAAGTTCCATTCGATGCCCCATATTAAATACTTTATACATTTCTTGCCAATCTGTGTTTGACTCTTCTTGGATTATTTTAAAAAGAGGAGGGATAGGAAAGAGATTGTCTTTAATGATATGTAAGTGATCGATAAAATGAAGAATTTTCGTTTGTGCACCCCCGCTGCAATGAACCAAACCATGAATTTGAGCACGATAATGATCCAGTATTTTTTTGATTATTGGTGCATAAGTTCGAGTAGGAGAAAGTACTAGTTTTCCGGCATTCACAGGGCTACCTGCAACGGTATCGGTTACTTTGTAATTACCACTATATATCAATTCTTTTGCTACGTTATTATCAAAACTCTCAGGATATTTTTCCACTAAATATTTATGAAAAACATCATGTCTCGCTGATGTGAGACCGTTAGATCCCATACCACCATTATATTCCTTTTCGTAACTTGCTTGTCCGTAGGATGAAAGCCCAACAATTACATCTCCAGCTTGAATATTTGCATTATCAATCACCTCCTCTTTTCTCATTCGACAAACGACAGTAGAATCAACGATGATGGTTCGTACCAAATCACCAACATCTGCCGTTTCTCCTCCCGTAGCGTAAATTCCTATTCCCATGTCTCGCAATTCTGAAAGCAATTCTTCTGTTCCATTGATAATTGCGGAAATTACTTCTCCAGAAACAAGGTTTTTATTTCTCCCTATTGTTGATGATAATAGAATATTGTCTGTTGCTCCAACGCAAAGCAAGTCGTCAATGTTCATGATAAGTGAATCTTGGGCAATCCCTTTCCACACAGATAAATCTCCGGTTTCTTTCCAATATATATAAGCAAGTGAAGTTTTGGTACCTGCACCATCAGCATGCATCACAACACAGTGCTTTTCACTAGCCGACAAAAAATCAGGTACTATTTTGCAGAAAGCTTTTGGGAATAATCCTTTATCAATGTTTTTTATAGCATTGTGAACATCCTCTTTTCCTGCAGAAACACCTCTCTGATTGTACCGATTTTCTATCATTAACTTTAGTTGCTTTGAAAGGGGCAAAGATACAGAAAATTTGGGAAATGCCTGACAGTTTCTTTTGACAAAATAAATGGAAATATCGCTTTATTTATTTTAATTTAACGTTGACCTACTCAAACAGAACGAACTTTTGTTTATTTTTGAATAAAATTTCACAATGAAAAAAATCATAGTCATAAGTCTAACTTTTCTGTTTATTGGAATAACTTCAAAATCATGGGCTTGGGGAAAAACCGGACATCGAGTTGTAGCAAATGTTGCTTGCCGCCATTTAACGGATAAAGCCAAAAAGAATATAAATGCTATTTTAGGTGGACATTCTATGGCAGAAGTGGCAAATTGGATGGATGATATTAAATCTGATACCAACCCAGATTTAGATACTTTGCGTGATTATCATTGGGTAACAATTCCTGATGGGATGACTTATGCACAATCGAATAAAAACTCCAAAGGAGATGTTATAAAAGGTTTGCATATTGTAATTGCTAAATTGAAAAAAGGTGGGCTTTCTCCAATGTTGGAAAGAGAATATTTAAAGATGCTGATACATTTTATAGGAGATTTACATGAACCTTTACATGTTGGAAGGGGAGATGACAGAGGAGGAAATTCAATTAAACTAGAATGGTTTGGTCATCATACCAATTTACATGCAATTTGGGATAGTGAGATGATCAATTCAAAGTTATTGAGTTATACTGAATTATCAGATATGGTGGACTGCTGTGCAAGCCCCAATCAAATTAAAATGTGGCAATCAGGAACTATTGAAGATTGGGCAGAGGAATGTGTTCAATTAAGGCCACAAATTTACCATTATGACACTTCCAAAAGATATTGGGAATACCATTATGCTTACAATAATTGGAATACTGTAAAATCTCAATTAGAAAAAGGTGGAGTAAGATTGGCAGGTATCTTAAATAACATTTTTGGATAGAGCTAGATGCTACACTTCTTATGTTTTAAAATTGAAAATTTGAAGTTCTATAAAAAATAAAAGGTATTATTTCACAAAATTAAAAATGAGTTGATATGAAAAAAATTCTAACTTATCTTCCAATTTTCTTGCTTATTTGTGCTGCTATATCTTTTATTCTGGGCGTTATTCTTCAGCTTTTCTTTCTATTGGCAGTGGGTGGATTTTGCGGTATGTTTGGAATGGCTTCATTTTTTTGGAGGATTGCTTATTTTGAGGGACGAAAAAGAAAGAAGAAATAATTTATTGATTTCAAAGTCTAAAAAATTAAGTTCAAATAATCATGCTTGTACGCACTTAAGTTGTACTAAATGCTATTATTTTCCTCTAACTAAATGTACATAACCAAATTCTTTTGCTTCTTTTCCTAAATAATTCTTTATAGTTATTTTATAAAAATATACACCATCAACACATTCCGATCCGTTATTTTGTTTTTGTCCATTCCATTTAAAGTTAATCTTATTGCTATTGAAAATAGGATTTCCCCATCGATTAAGA
Organism: Ignavibacteriaceae bacterium; assembly: GCA_036379435.1. Taxonomy (GTDB): domain Bacteria; phylum Bacteroidota; class Ignavibacteria; order Ignavibacteriales; family Ignavibacteriaceae; genus IGN3. Next base: position 2,064 of record DASVGS010000282.1, on the reverse strand, counting down.
ATAACAAGTTTGATTTCTGAAATACCTTCTTGATAAACAAACTTAAAAAAGTCATTCTCTCCGTCTCCATTCGGCGTGAAAATGTTTGGTAATTTATATTTCATATCCGGGTGAATAATCTGAATTACTTCTTGGTGCTGGTCTGTGCAACCATTTTGGTCATAAACTGTAAGTGTAACGGTATAATTTCCGGTTTTATGCTCAGGGAACGTATGTACTGGATTTTTGTCAGTCACTCCGGTTGAATCATCACTAAAAACCCAATAATAAGCAACAGCATTACTTGAATTATCTGTAAAAATAACTTGTGTATTGTCATAATCTGTTACCATTGGATCAGCAGTAAAATCTGCAATTGGGTGACCGAATACCTCAATATAATCCGTTTTTGTAGTAGTTCCAACACATCCTAATGTATCTTCAAGTGTGAGTGAAATTGTATATAAACCACTATCTAAGAAAACGTGTGGTACAGTATCGCATAGTGAACTTGTTTCACCATCTCCGAAGTCCCAAATACAACTATTGTGCGGTATTCCGGTTGTATCGATAAACTGAACGGATAAAGGGGAACAACCCGATAGCGTAGAATCTACTTTAAATGCGGGAATTGGTAGGGGGTTAACAATCAATGTCATCGTATCATTCGCGCTACAATTCGTCGCTGTATCACTAGCAATAACATAATAATCATAGATCCCTGGTGAAGTTGGTGCAATGGTATCACCGTTTTGGTATCCGTTACTCCATACTATATGAACTTGATTAGGGCTACTGGCAGATAATATAACATTACCACCTAAACAAACTATGGTATCATTTCCTGCTGAAACGGTTGGTCCGGGGATATCATTTAGTAAAATAGTAGTATCTGCAGTACAACCATTATTGTCTTGAATCGAAATTTGATAATTCCCAGAAGGAATGAAATCAATGAGTTGTGTGCTTTGAGAAAGGGATCCGGAAGATGATGTTCCACCATTAGTAAATGTGTATGAATAAGGAGCTAATCCTCCATTCAGAACTACATTAATTGAACCATCAGAGTGTTCACAATTTGCATCTGTTCCCGTAGCAGAAAGTAAAAATCCATTTACAGTAACATCTCTATTTTCTGTTTCAGGACAAGCGCCACCCGTATTATATTCCACCGTATATGTTGTGCCAATTGTTTCGTTTGAGATTTCACCAGTAGTAGAATTTATAATTGCCCCATCACTTGGTGTTGGATTGAAGCTAAAAGTACCTCCCGGTGTTCCAATATTGGTAGGTCCATTAGTTGTGCCCTTACAAAAATCATTAAATGTAAAATTTGAATCTACTGCAGGAGTTTCTATTATAATTGTGTCTTTTACGGCTTTACAACCAGTATTATCGGTAACGTCTATGAGATAATTTCCAGCACATAAATTTTCGATAATGTCTTGTGCATTTCCCGTAAAGTTTTCTAATGTATCACCATTTGCGTTTGAAACAATATAGGTATAAGGTAAATTTCCTCCAATAACGTTGACTTCAATCTGGCCATCGCAAAATCCATTACAAGAAGGGGATGATAAATTTACACCGTTAAAATAAGGTGCTCCTGAATTATCCACGGCAATTACATCAACTATTTGACAACCACCATCGTCTGTAATTGTTATACTGTATCCTCCTTGGTGTAATCCAGTAAAATGCCCATTCGTATTGGTTTGATTGTAGCTCCCACCATCGTCCACTGTATAAGAATATGGAGGTGCTCCATCAGCCGCACTTAATGTGATTTCCCCATTAGGGTCTAAACAAGTTGCATCTATAACATTAGAAGTATAAGTAATTGTAACCAAGGTAACGAATATTTTTTTCACTGTGATACAATCTGGTTGTCCCGGCATTGCGGCTCGTACCCAATAGGTTCCAGCTGAAGTAACAACATTACTAATTGCATTTGTGCCTGCATAAGCATCCGCAGATGTAGGGAAAAATGTTGCTGTATTTGGATCGGAGGAGGCATCAATACCATCATTTAAATCAGCAGATGCACCATTACATAATGGAACATTAAGCGTTACAATATTAGGG
>DASVGS010000281.1:0-6942 GCA_036379435.1 Ignavibacteriaceae bacterium | reverse complement strand
AAGAAGATTCCATAAAAATTAAAATTGTAATTAATAATTATGGTACTAAGGATTCTTCACAATTCAATTATTCTCTCCAGCATTTATCAAAAGGGAATATTGTAAATACAGTTTCGGGTAGAAAAGTTTTACCTGCCTTTAAAGACACCGTTGCTATCTGGTTAAATGTAAAAGATTTGGCTGGGGAACATATTTTAAATATTTCCTTGGATACGCAGAATGAAATTTCAGAAATTTATGAAGATGATAATGAAGCTGCGTTTAATTTTTATGTTTATTCAACCGAATTAAGAGATCTTGTAAAACATAAAATCGAAAATGCAAACCTTGGAACAATCAATGTATTAAACCCGGGACTGTTTAATGAAAATAACTTTAATATAAAATATCAAATTTCAGAATCGCAAAATTTTCAAAACAATACAGAGTCTACTATAAACGCTGATTCATTCCTTACAAAGATTACTTTTAATTCACTTTCTCCTAACAAGCGGTACTGGTTTAGATATAAAATTGATGATCAGAATTCAAATTTCTCAAATGTAAAATCATTTTATACCGTGGCTTATTACGATTTTAGTTTATCGGATTCTGTTGGTTTTCTTAGTCAAAAATTGGATGGTCTGGGTTTTAATAATTCTAAAATATCAATTTTACCAAAGCTGGAAAATATTGCGGTAACTTCTGCAGGATTTGAAGCCGGAGCAACTTGTGTGATTGCACAAAATGGAATTAATCTACTATCAAATACATTTTTTGCAGGTATGGGTATTGTAGTTTTTGATTATGTTACTTTTGAGGTTGACACTTCAACCTGGTTTAATCTGTTTAACAATCCAGCAAATATGACAGCTCTTGTAAACTTAATTAACTCAATTCCTTCAGGTAAAATTGTTGCCATGGGTGTATCTGATGATGCTGCTAACAATATCACTACAACATTAAAGGATGCAATAAAAACACTGGGCAGTACTAAAATTGATCAATTAAGTTTTAGAGGCTCGTGGGCTTTAATAGGTAAAAAAGGTGCCGTTCCGGGTAGTGTTTTAGAACAGGTAAAAGGAAGATATGATGGATTGATTTATATAGATTCGACATTTATTACCCCAAGAAGTAATGGAACAATGGAGACAATTGATATTGGTCCATCCACAAATTGGCAAAGTGCTGTTATTTCACAAAATATTCCATCCGGCAGTTCGATATTGAATTATGTATTCGGCATTAAATCAGATGGCAGTGTTGATTCGTTGGGTGCACTAAACTTTGTTAATAACAATGTAAACCTTGGATTTATTAATCCTGTCACTTATCCCAAACTAAAAATTAAAACAGAGTTAAATGCTTCACCGGAAGGAGTATCTTCCGAACTGTTATCGCTTGGAGTAGATTATACTGGGTTACCCGAACTCGGTACAAACTTTCAGGTTGTTGGAGTCGACAATGATACAATTCCTGCTGGAGGAAGTATCAATTTAAGTTTTTGGGTTTACAATGTTGGTGAAGCTAACGCCGATAGTTTTTTTGTTAAAGTGGATGTACTTAACGAAAACAACACTTCTTCAACAGTTTTTAATCAATTAGTAACTTCTCTTAACGCAGATAGCAGAAAAAAATATGAAGTAAATTATCAACCAGATATTAATGATGCAGGTGAAAAAAGATTTGTTATTAATATCGATTCTGAAAATAAAGTAACCGAATATTATGAGGATAATAATTTCTTCACGCAGTCTTTTTATATTCAAACAGATATTATTCCGCCTTCAGTTAAAATTACTTTCGATGATTTTGAAGTAGTCAATGGAGATTTTGTCTCCAGTAAACCGGATATTAAAATCGCATTAAGTGATGAGTCACCAATTCCTATAACAGATACGTCAGTTGTAAAAATCTATCTTAATGAAGCACCTGTTTATTTTGGTGCTAATCAAAATATTCTAACGTATTCAATCAACTCAAACAATCCAAAGTTTGTTGCTGACTTTAAACCGCAACTTGAAGATGGTGACTATCTTTTAAGAGTCGTTGCTAAAGATCCAAATGGAAACATAGCTGATTCTGCTTCAAGTTTAGTTTACTTTACCATTTCATCTGAAACAAAATTGCACCAGGTATACAATTATCCTAATCCATTTTCTAATGAAACTTATTTTACATTTAGATTAAGCCAGATACCCGATGAAATAAAAATTCGAATCTATACTATTGCTGGAAGAATGATTAAAGAAATTGTAAAAAAACCTTCTGAGCTAAATTATGATTTAAATAGAATCTATTGGGATGGTAAAGATGAAGATGGAGACATTGTTGCCAATGGAACATATCTTTATAAATTATTCATGAAGAATAATGAAAAGGTTGAAACTGTAACTCAAAAACTTGTAATTGTTAAGTAGCACTAATTAAAATTCAATACAGTGAGGAAATAAATGAAATCTAAATTGTTAATTATTCTTATCGTACTTTTTACTTCACAATCATTTTCACAGTGGGATAAATATCCTCGACCGGATGAAGGAGTAATAAATGGTGGTCTTGGTTTAAATTGGATTGATGGTAAACCTTATTATCGTGTTAGTTTCAGACCAGAAATTTCTTTTTCGGATTTTGGTGTGGGGTTAGATCTAAATCTTGATTTTGATTCCGATGGAAATTTAAGAAAAGAAAATTTTAACGAAGCTTCAGATTATTTAAGTATTATTAGATATATCCGTTACGGACTTAAAAATGATCCTGTATTTCTAAAGATCGGAGCGCTGGATTATTATACTCTTGGGCATGGCAGTATTATGCAGCACTATAATAATAGTCCAACGTATGATAATAGAAGAATTGGCTTTGTAGCTGATATTGATTTTGGAAAATTCGGATTTGAATCAATCATGGGATCATTTTCACCTGCCGGTGTTTTTGGTTTAAGAGGCTACGTTAGACCACTACAGTATACTGATGCAGCGGATATTCCAATTCTTGGTAATCTTGAAGTCGGAGCATCATTTGTTTCGGATCTAAATGATAATGCTGGAATAATAAACGGTAATTATAATAGCGTTAGCAGGGAGTTTAACGTAACTGAAGATAAAGGAGCTATAAATATATTTGGATTTGATCTCGGTCTGCCGCTTTTAAATTCGAGTGTTACGGATATAACTTTATATGTTGATTATTCAAAAATATCAGGATTTGGAAGCGGAGTTGCGACAGGAGTCAAATTTGATTTTGATGCAAGTTCGTTACTTCAAATATCAGCAAAACTTGAAAGAAGATTTAACAACGGCAAATATATTCCTGCTTACTTTAATTCATTTCATGAAATTGAAAGATTTAAAGTGGATTCTTCAACATCCGCTTTTACAAGTAAAGCTCAAATGCTAAATAGCATAAGAGAAAGTGGTAATGGATTTTATGGTGATCTTTTAGTACGTGTTCTAAATCTGTTTGATGTTTATGGAAGTTACCAAAGACTCGATAAGCAATCAAAAAGCGGTGAATTAAATTTAAGATCATCAATTGAACCTGAAGGTGCGCCTTTTGTATTGCGTGCAGGTTACGACAAAATTAATATTCAAAGTGAGAAAGATATTTTTACTCTTGATGACAGATCTTATTTGTTTACTGAAGTTGGATATAAACCCGTTGAGTACATTCTTGTCTCAATAGTTTATAGCTGGACTTACACACCGGTGCGTGGTAGTGATGATAAAATAATCTCTTTTGAACCACAGAAAAGAATAGAACCAAGAATTTCTTTTATATATCCTTTTAACTTTTAATTAATTCTGATTCATAATTATAAAGAACGGTCGCAGGATCGTTCTTTATATTTTAAAGATATAATCTCTCAATTCATCCACAGTATGAAAGATATTATTTGGATTTAGTTTTCTAACCTCATTTTCAGCATAACTATCCCACACAACTGAAGCTATTTCAACTCCGGATTTATTTGCAGCAATAATATCCGATGGAGCATCCCCGATCATTAATACATCTGATGGATTAAGATTGTGCTTATTAAGAAACATCAAGATTCCTTCTGGTGATGGCTTATGATTTTCAACATCATCACCGCTTACGATCATATCAAAATATTCTGTTAATCCAAGTTCATCTAAAGTAATTAATGCTGAAGTTCTGCCTTTACCGGTAAAGATTGAAAGTAAAATTCCGGCATTATAAATATCGATTATAAGTTCTTTTATTCCATCATACAATTGAGCAATATCGTGATTGTTTTTGTAGTACGAAAAATAATCCAATCTGGCATTTTCGTATTCATCTTTGCAAAGCTCTTTTAATATCACGTCTTCAGTAGGACCAAATAATGCTATTATTTCTTCATCTGAAAAACTTTTTCCTAAATATTTTTTTGTGATGTGATTGAATGAATCAAAAATTAATTGATTAGTAAAAGTCAATGTTCCATCAACATCAAATATGATACCTTTAAATCTTGAATTCATAATTAATTATTCAATCTTATATAGTGTAATTTTTCCATTTATGTCTTTGATGAAAAATTCATTTTCACCAATTCCATTTAATGAACTTATTAGTATTTGAGTGGCTTCAATTAGTTCTCGAGTTAAAAAATTTGAATCAAATGTATATAATGAACCATCAGAAAATCCAATAAGCGTATTTAATTGATTAGATGATAAAACAAAATTTGTTGTTTCAGATTTTTTAAAATCAATTTTAGCAATCTCTCTTCCATTCTTTGAATTATAAATTGTCATTAATCCTTTATTATCAATTAAAAATATTTTTTGATTATCCGGACTAATGTATGTTTGATTTAGAGTACCCTTAGTATTTAAAGACCAGGTTTTTTTACCAAGTAAAAGATCCATTGCAAAAAGGTTACGATCCGGAGCTAATGAAAAAATATTCGTTCCGTCACTCAAAGGGTAATTTATTTTATCAATAATTTTGTTTTCAGCAAATTCAAATTTCCAATTTAGCGATCCTGTTTTGGAGTTTACACAATACAAGGATGAATTATCACTAATAAAAACTAATCTATCTTTATTAAAAATTGGAGTAGATATAATGGAGTTGGTGGATATATTTCTTCTCCAGAGTAGTTCAAAAGTAAAAGCATCATAGCAAAAAACGTTACCTTCTGATGTACCCAATACAACAGCTTTGCTTTTAATGTTAGCACTTGTATAATCAATAAGCAAAAGATTTGTAGTTATATTTTCTCCGATGCCAACAACCTGAATAACATCACCGGTATTAGAATTTATCGAATAAAGATCACCTTCCTCAGTGGCGAGAAGAAACAGATCTTTGTATAGCACGGAATTATTTTTGATAAATCCCTGTACTTCGTTCATCCATTTTACTTTACCGGAAAAGTCTAAACAATATATTTGTCCGCTATCTAGTGTAAAGTATATCCAATCATTTGAAATTAATACGTTAGTTGAACTAAGACTGTTATTTTCCTTTTCCCAAATCTTTTGGATTAAAGAACTGCTACTCTTTTCGATTGAATCAACAGGTGCTAAATTTTTTGGAAGTAAAAATGCGTGGACGTAAAAACTTATTGATATAATAAACCCGATTATATAATTATAATTCAAATTCATTTTGTAATATCCCATCAACCATTTTGATCAATAAAAAACTTAATTATCACCAGGCAAATTTAATAAAATTATTGCAAGTATGATTTATAATACTATTTGATTAGATGTATCTGGCTATTTTCAAAACTTAATGAAAATAAAATTCCTTGCATTAAAAATGCAACATTTATAAGTTTGGCGGCGTCTAATCAAAATTAAATTCAAAGATTTTTTTATTAAATAAAAGAGGTTCTGCTTTGGATATTGTTGCATTAAATGAAAAGATAAAAAACGAAAGTGCATTTATCGATTTACTGATGAGTGAAATCGGTAAAGTGATTGTCGGGCAAAAAGTTATGGTAGAAAGATTGATAATCGGATTGCTGGGCAATGGTCACATACTGCTCGAAGGGGTTCCTGGTCTGGCAAAAACTCTTGCAATAAAAACTTTGGCTGCTGCTATGAAAGCAAAGTTTCAGCGGATTCAGTTTACACCGGATCTTCTTCCTGCTGATTTAATTGGCACTCAAATTTACAATCAAAAAGACGGTAACTTTCTTATTCGTAAAGGACCGATCTTCTCTAATTTTATCCTTGCAGATGAAATAAACCGTGCCCCCGCAAAAGTACAAAGTGCTTTGCTTGAAGCTATGCAGGAAAGACAAATAACAATTGGTGAATCTACATTTAAACTGGATGAACCATTTTTAGTTCTTGCAACTCAAAACCCGATTGAGCAGGAAGGAACATATCCATTACCTGAAGCCCAGGTGGATAGATTTATGTTAAAGACTGTTATTACCTATCCTGAAAGATCTGAAGAACTCTCAATAATGCGGCAAAATATAAGTATGGTTGAAGCAAAGATTAATCCAGTTATTTCACCGGAGGAAATCCTAAGAGCAAGAAATCTTTTAAGCGAAGTATATATAGATGAAAAAATTGAGAAGTACATACTCGATATAGTTTTTGCCACTCGTAATCCAAAACAATTTGGATTAAGTAAGTTGGCTGATATGATTAGTTATGGTGCATCACCAAGAGCTACAATTAATCTTGCAATTGGCGCAAAAGCAATGGCTTTCATTAAACGCAGAGGATATGTAATTCCGGAAGATGTTAGGGCAATTTGCCTGGATGTGTTAAGACATCGTGTTGCTGTTACTTATGAAGCAGAAGCTGAAGAAATAACAAGTGAAAATGTAATTCAGGAAATATTGAATAAAGTCATTGTTCCATAAAAATGCTTACTAAAGAACTTTTAAAACAAGTAAGACAAATTGAAATTCGAACCAAGGGACTTGTAAACCAGGTCTTCTCTGGTGAATATCATTCCGTTTTTAAAGGGCGAGGAATGGAATTT
>DASVGS010000280.1:0-2437 GCA_036379435.1 Ignavibacteriaceae bacterium | reverse complement strand
GGAATTAAATCCGAGTTTGTTTGCAATATCTTTAGGCTTGTAACCTTTACCCTGATTTCTGTTGAAGAACGCTTTTATTTCTTTTTTCATTTAAAACTCAAAATTGTATTTGAAGCCACCTTCAAAGAATAAGGGATTATTGATTGATGATGTTTGATTTTCAGATTCTTTTCTTTCTAAACGTAATTGTAATCTTTCAGTTATGGGATATTCCATTTTAACATTAGCTCTACTCAAATCCTGCAATACTTCTGTAGAACCACCGATTTGATATTTAATTTTCCAGACCTGTCCAATCAAATTAAATTTTGTTTCGGTTCCTGTTTGGCGCAACTGAAAGCCCTTTATATAATTATCAAAGTATTGATTTAATACTTCACCTAAAAGTGAACCAGCCAGAGCAGTTGAGGTTGAAGCAACCAAATTCTTATCCTGCTGGCTATTATCATCACCGGGAAATTTACCGATAATTAAAAAGTACATTGCATCGGTAGCATTTTTTGTGGGATCCTTTTTATCCTCTTCTATTGCTTGCCGACCCATATAAACACCAATATTATTTTCATCTTTAATAAAATTTTTATTCAATTCGCTCAATGGTCCTTTTAATTTTATTTTTACTGCAACCTCCTGCTCATATGCACCATTAGCAGAATTTGGTGGAGTATAATAATCTTTATATGTAGAAGTTATATCTATAATTGGATTGTCGAGCTTATCAAATTTTACATTGCCTATTGCTTCAAAAGTTTTAATAAAACTTAAACTTGAACCTTCCAGCAATTTTAATTCGCCTCCAGATTTCTTTACCCCATTTATTGACTCAAGGAAAAAATCTCCACCAAGAATTGCAACTAAATTCTGATCAAGTTCTTTTGAAAGCACTACAATAACTTCTGCTTCAGTTTCAAGTTTAATATCAAGTGTATAATCAAAACGTGATATCTCACTTATATTTTTGATGGAATCTTTTTTATTTGTGGTTTCAATTAAGCTATCAAGTTCACTAATTAGCTGATTAACCTGTGTTTTTTCATCTTCATATTTATAGATAAAGCCCGAAGTGCTTGAATATGCAGATTTGCTTAAAGGCACGGTTATATCTGCAACAGTTACATCTATAGGAAGATTAAGATATGATTTACCTCTTTTTGCAGAATATACAATATCACCTCTTGTTTGAATTGCAAGATCACCATATGCAAGTGGACTGGAAGTTTTAGATATCTTATCCAGTACTTTCAAATCTCCATTTACTTTAATAAAAGTGGAATCCAATTTGAATTCATCGAGCTTTACAAATCCTTCACCTTTTAATGTACCACCCTGACTTGTGCCAAAAACATTTTGCAGTGTGATACTTTCAATTGTTATATCCTCATCATCAACCCAAACCTTTGCGCTAAGATTATAATCCATGTTATTTTGGGTCACTTTTAAACTTGCATCATTAATGCTAAAATATCCTATCGCCACAGGTTTTGATACAGTTCCTGAAATATATACATCCGTTTCAAGTTTACCTTTTTGAAATTGTACGTAAGGTAAAATATTTTTTAGAGAAGCCAAATCATAGTCATCTGATTCAATCGTTAAATCAATCTGCTTTCGTGAATTATCAATCGTATCTTTAACTGTAGTTAAGTTTAATGGAATAAATCCGGTTATTAGCATTGATGGTGATTCTATATTGCCAGTCGAATCAATTAACTTAATATCAGTTCTAAGTGAATTATTTTCATAATCAAAGTGTGACAACAATGAACCGAAATTGCTTTCATCATACATAATGTTTTTAGCTGAGGCAGAAACTGAAAATGTTGGATTTGTAAAATTACCGGATACTGTTCCATTAATATTAATTTTTGATTTCAATTCCTTCCCTTTAAAATCTCCAGCAATATCTCTTATAATTCTTTCACTTTTAAGAGAATTAAAAGTAAATGTTAGATTATGATTTCCGGTAGAACCAAAGGCACCATCAACATTTATGGTACCATCAGCAGCTTCTAGTACAAAATTTTTAAAATCTACAATTTCATTTGAATATACAATTTCAAGATCATTCTGATTACGAATGTTAAATCGTTTATAATTTAAATCAAATTTTGTTACATCCAGTTTAATTTGATTACCTTCAAAAATTGTTTTCGCAACTATGCCTGCTGTAATGTTGTCTTCATACTTTCCATTTGCAGATAAATCAAGCTGGTTATTAGTAAGTGAAATTTTTGATTTTACATCATAGATATTTCCGGAAGCATAAATCCTTTCTGAATTAAATTCTAACTTGGCATCTAAATTTCCTGATCCTCCGTTAAAAAGATGATTTGATAGAGAACCATTCAATTCTGAGTTAATCAGAAAGTAAATATTTGTATCATCCCAGTATTTTAAATAATCAAAATCAGATTTCAATGTTATGGATAAAGAATCA
>DASVGS010000279.1:0-3747 GCA_036379435.1 Ignavibacteriaceae bacterium | reverse complement strand
GACAAACCAGCCTACCTGATCTTCAACTCTGATTGCCCAACCTGTTTTTGCACGGATTGTATAATCTTTTGTTTGATCATAAATCATAATTTTTTTTACTATATCCATACTGCGTTTAGAAAATTTAAGCTGATTTAGATATAGTTTTTTTAACATTTCAATTTGCTCATCTGCTGATATCCTTATTCCGCCATCAAGCCAAAATTTATCAATACCACCAGAAATATTTTCATTTCCATAATGATTATTTGAAATGTAGTACTTCATCTTTTCTTCACCAATTCTTCTTGCCAATTCCTGATAAAACCATACTGCAGAATATTTGAAAGCATTGACCATATCCAGATCCTGATTCCACATATCATAGAATCTCTTAACACTATCCCATTTAAATACTTCATATTCATCTTTTACACTTCCGGTTTCCAATCCAACAAGCGAATTAAATATTTTAAATGTTGAAGCTGGTATAAATCTTTCTGAACATCTTGAGGGATTATACTTTAAATATGAATCATTTTTCAGATCATAAAGAACAAAACATCCTTCGTGTCCATATTCATCAAAATACTTCTTAAAATCATTCCGCTCAGTAAAATTTTGACTTTTCAAAACTGAACTGACAGAAAAAAGTATGATTGTAAATAGAAGTATCTGTTTCATAATTAATCCAATTAAGTTTATTGCAATCTTTTAATAATTTGTTGTTTAATATTAGATTCCTGTAACAAAAAAACAAAATTTCAGATGTTCAGACAAAAAAATCTTTCAAAAGATTTTATAGATAAAATAATTGATAAAACTGCAGGAAGAATACCCCAAAATAAAATGGAGATTTTTTTTGCAAATGTTGAAAAGGAAATTAGTCTTCATTATTTCACTAAAACATCGGAATCAAACTTAATAAGGATAATTCTTAATCAGTTTGATTTATCTTTTTTTATAAACGAATGTCTAGCATATCCGCATCAAATTGAAATTTTAATTATTGTTTCAAATAACAGCAATTATCTTTCCGATATTCTTGTACGAAATCCGGAATACTTTCATTGGATAATTAATCCATCTGTGCTTAATGCCAGGGTTGATCAGAAATTTTATCAACAGGAACTTGAAAAAATAATTTTTCCGTTTAAATCATTAGAATCAAAAGTGAATGCCATAAGATTTTTTAAGCGGAAAGAGATATTAAGGATTGGATTAAAAGATATTTACTTAAAGAATGATTTAAAAAATATTACGCAAAATCTCAGCGATCTTGCAATTTCAATTACATCGATTCTTTTTGGGTTATGCCATAAAAAAATATTAATGAAATACGGAATTGAAAAAGTAACCGGCAAATATGCTTTGATTTCACTCGGCAAACTTGGCGGCAATGAGTTAAATTATAGTTCCGATATCGATCTTGTGGCATTTTACGAAAAAAATATTTTTGTTAACAAGAAAACTTTTTATAATCAAATTCTTACTGAATCTATTTTACTTTTTATAGAAACTGCAAGCAAAATAACCGGTGCGGGATTTTTATACAGAGTTGATTTTCGTCTTCGCCCTGATGGTAGAAATGCACCATTGTGTACAAGCTTTTCTGAAATAATAAAGTATTATGAGTCCCGCGGAGAAGATTGGGAACGTCAGATGCTTATAAAAGCAAATTACGTTTGTGGAAACAAAAATTTATACAATAAGTTTTCAAATTATATTTCCAGCTTTATTTATCCCGCATCATTCAGCAGTTCCCCAGTTGATCAAATAAAGAAAATGAAATTAAATATTGAAAAAAGAAATAAGTCTGATGAAAATATAAAACTTGTTTCGGGTGGAATTAGAGATATTGAATTTTCAGTGCAGGCTCTTCAATTATTAAACGGAGGAAAGTATCCAGAAATAAGAACCGGTAACACATTAAATTCCATTGATCTATTATCTCAGAAGGGTTTTCTTTTAATGGCTGAAGCTCAGGATCTATCTTCTGCTTACATATTTTACAGAAAAGCCGAACATTATTTACAACTGATGAATGATCAGCAAACACATAGTGTACCCTCAGAAGGTGAAATAGCAGAAAAGTTATCTCATTTTTTAGGTTTCGATAATTTGGGATTGTTTAATAAACATTTAAGTGCATCAAAACAAAAAGTAAGAAATATTTATAATTCAATAGTTGCAGAGGATAATTCATTTAAGAGTACAAGTAATGTTGATAATATCCCTTTTGTTGATATAAAAAGAGCAAAAAGAAATTTGGATTTTTTACAATTCGGCAAAAGTTTGTTTGAAGTTAAACAGTTTGATAAGAGAACAACTTCATCTTACGAGATAATTGAAAATAAATTACTTGAGTTTTTAGCTCAATCTGTTGATCCTGATTTAGTACTGGAAAATTTTGCGAGATTCATTCGCAGTGCAAATTTTCCTTATATCTGGTATAAAGAATTTTCTAATAATGATTTCTTCAACTTATTTTTAATTCTTTGCGAAAGGTCCCAAAAATCGATTGAGCTTTTTTCTGAGGATAAAAATTTACGCGATACATTTTTATCCCGCGAGTGTTTAACTGAACTTAATGTACAAAGACTTAATAATTTATCATTAAAAGAATTTCACTTCAGAGCTTCTGTTCAACTTACTGCTAACATATTAACTTACGATTCATTTTCATCGTTGTACTCTCAATTTCTTAAACAAAATTTAATCACCATTATTAATGATTATTCAAGGGATAAAAAGTGGGCTGATAATTATTTTATTGCTGCTATGGGAAGTTTTGGAGCTTCAGAATTAACTTTTAATTCAGATATAGATTTACTCTTAATAGTAAAGGGAATTCTAGATTATCCAAACATCCAAAAAGAATTTCAGGATCTTTTGAACATTATAAGAAATAATTTTTCCGGAATTGAAATTGATTGCCGGCTTAGACCCGAGGGGAAAAGCAGTTTACTTGTTTGGGATATTGAGGATTACAAAAAATATTTGGTTAATCGTGCAAGAGTATGGGAATTGCAGGCATTTACAAAATGTAAATTTATTTCTGGCAATATGAATATTTACAAACAATTTTATTCCTATTTTTTAGAATCTTTAAAGACCAGAGATAAGCTTACGATTAAAAACGAAATGCTTTTAATGAACAAAAAAATTCATTCAGCTAAAAGCAATGAGATTAATCTGAAATTAAAACCCGGAGGATTGACAGATATTGATTTTATAGTCACATATTTCTATTTAACTTATCCTGAATTATTAATTGAACTTGAATCAGATAAGGAAAGAAACAGAATTTATTTAATAAAAAAGATAGCTTCTAAAATTATAGATACGAATATGTTACAAGAAGGTTTTTTGTTTCTCAAAAAAACAGAAATAGTTAGTCAGAATATCTATAATTCAAAAACATCTACAATCCCTATAAATGAATTAAAACTAATTAAAGTTTCAAAAACACTTGGCTTAAAATCCCATAAAGAATTTTTGCTTAGATTAAATGAAACGTTCAATCAAATAGAAAAAGAATTTCAAAAATTTTTCAATTAAACACCTCATTATAATGCATTACATTAAAAAATACTTTTACATCATTACGGGACTAATTATATCAATTGTATATATATTCACAATGGCTCCTTCAGTAGTACAAATTGATTCTGGTGAACTTGCGGCTGTACAATGTACATTAGGAATTGCACATCCAACAGGATATCCGCTGTATACAATCATGGGATATCTTTTTTCATTAATTCC
>DASVGS010000278.1:0-4318 GCA_036379435.1 Ignavibacteriaceae bacterium | reverse complement strand
TAGTGCTTAGTTTTTTGTTTGCTCTTCTATTTAAAATATAAAGTATTACAAAAGTGGTGCTTAATAAAAAGATCAAAACAATTATTATTATTAGAAAAGTCTGAATTTCTTTTTGAAAATCATTAACTGCCTGCAGGTGTTTTATTTCATCCTCTTTTCTTACCAGTTCCTGTTGAGCAAGTACTTTGGATGCCAATCTTCTGGAATTATCTCCAAATAAAGAATCACTGTAAATTTTATATTCTTTTAAATACTTAAATGCATTCTTAAAATCATTCTTTTTTTCGTAAACATCTGCAAGACTTTTAACGATACTGGTAAGTGCACGCATTTCCCCGTATTCAATTTTAATATCATAGGCTTTTTTCAGATAAACCAAAGCTGAATCAATTTGATTAGACCTTATATAAATGTTTCCGAGAGTTAGATAATTAGATCCAACACCTGAGATATTACCAAAACTTTTACGTGTAGCTATTGATTTTTTTGTATACTCAATGGCATTGGGAAAATCATTTAAATTATTATAGATTACAGAAAAGTTATAATATAAGCCCGCAACAGATTGTAAGTCATCAAGTTCTTTTCTGATTACCAGAGCATTGTTGTTAAACTGTAAAGCTTCATCAAATTTACCTTGTTTTATTTTAACGATAGTAAGATGCTCGTAAGCTAAAGCTTCACCATCTCTGTAACCGATTTTTTTACTTTGGTTCAATGCTTCCTGAGAAAATTTAAGAGCTTCATCAAGATTATCAATTAGGTAATATGATATTCCCAAATAATTTGTTGCATCAATCAGATTTTTATTATCGCCAAGGCTAATTGCGATATTTTCAGCATCAATAAAATGGACTATTGATTCATTTATATCCCCTTTTGTTAGTTTAGCAGAACCAATTTTGATCAGCACCTTACAGATATCTGTGCTGTCTTTTATCTCTTTTGCTAATTGAAATGCTTGCTGATAATATTTTAATGCTTCCAGGGGTTCGTGCAATTTTGCATGAGCGTACCCCAGAGATATTAACATTTCTGTTTCTGCTTTTTTATTATTTAATTGTTTTGCGATTTGGATTGCAACAGAAACTGTGCTATCAACTGATAATGGTTGAGTGTACACCAGGTAATCCAGTAGATTTAGATAGGCGTTTACTTTATCATTTCCCTCTGATGATTCCACATCTTGTAGAAGGGCCTGTGTCTTTTTTTCAATAGAATTTTGAGCATAACTTTCAATTACACAAATCAACAAGATTATTGAACTTAATAAAAGTACTTTTTTCATAGAATCTGTATGTAAATATTATTCAAAAAAGTTTTCTCAAATTTTATACAGCCTAAAATAAAACCTTCTCAGCGAAAATCAAGCTTTTGAATCCTAAGAATTGACGATTGTATACTTTATTTATCAATTAATTCAAAATATTTCTACAGATAATCTATTTTAACTAAGTAGTGTAGTTTTATTTTATAAAGTAAAACCCCGAAACCGGAGCATCAGGGTTTTATTAAAAAGAGAATTTTTATCTATTATTAAAATATTCCTGCTACTTTTAATACTATTAAAATTCCACCAAGAACTAATGAAATCATTAAAGCTTTAAATTCCCATGGAAAGCCTGTAACAATTTTTTTATTCTCATCATTATCAGATTTATCTTTTAAATTATTCATTTTTTCTCCTAAGATTTAAAATAAAATTATACTTTATTGGATAGTAATAAATCATAAGGATTGCATTCTGGATAGAACGTAATCAAACAATTTAGTAACTAACTTTTTTTATTAGAGATTGGATTAGGAGAAATTAGGCGGAGATCTACCTGCATGATTACAATAATATTCAGAATTGTAAAATATTTTGTAAAAGTTAAAAAATGTTGTTGATCTAATTGGTCTTTCAACATCATTTTTTGTTAATATGCAGATAAATGCAGAAGAGGTTTTAGAAATATTATTCTGCCAGGTTGGTTTGGTCCACTCAGTTTTTGATTCCTGTTTATAAGGGAAAGGAATAGATTTTGAAAAAGTGGTTTTATCTTCCTTGAAGGGTTTTTCAATGAATAATGTGCTGCCCGCAAAAAGAAAAATGAGCAGAGGCAAAATCAATATTTTGTTTTTTGTATTCATCTCCCATTAATTTACTTGAATTTTAATACTAAAGAAAGATTAAAAGCAACGGTGATAATTAATTTTTAATAAATAGAGCAAAATTTTTAAGATCAATGAATTACAATATTAATTCGGTTTACCTTCTATTATTTAAAAATGTTCTGATAAGAGAATTTACTTTATAAAATCTTTATACATTCCTACCTTCTTTTAACAGCATCTTTATAAACTCCAAAATAATTTTGAACACCAAAAAGAGGATTTAAAATGTTAGAAGACGTTTCATTATTTATAGCATTGATTCTTTTACTCTATTTAGTTTTTACACTTATAAAACCCGATAAATTTTAATAGTTAGAACAATGAACTACATATCTGATCTTATTCAATTTTTACTTTTTCTTGGCACATTAACGTTGCTTGCTTACTTAACCGGTAATTATTTCTTCAAGGTTGTATCAGGTGAAAAAAATATATTAAGTACAATTATGAACAAACCCGAAAAGTTTTTCTACAAAATATTTGGTATTGATCAAAGTGAGGAAATGGACTGGAAGAAATATTTATGGTGCGTAATCTCATTTAGTATTATCAGTATTATCATTGTTGTGTTACTTCAAATGTTTCAGCAATATCTGCCGTTAAATCCTCAAAAACTTTCTAATGTTGAATTTTTTCTGTCTCTAAATACAGCTATAAGCTTTACAACAAATACAAACTGGCAGGCTTATGCAGGTGAAACTACTTTAAGTTACTTTGTCCAAATGATTGGATTAAACGTACAGAATTTTGCAAGTGCTGCGGTTGGTATTAGTGTTTTACTGGCATTAGCAAGAGCGATATCAATACGCAAAGGAAGATCACTTGGCAATTTTTGGGTTGATATGATTCGGACAACTTCATATCTGTTATTACCATTATCATTTATCTTATCAATATTATTAATCAGTCAGGGAGTTGTACAATCCTTTTCATCGTATGTTATTACTAAAACTATTGAAGGTACACAACAAATTATTCCATTAGGCCCTGTTGCCTCTCAAATTGCGATTAAACAGCTTGGCACAAATGGTGGTGGATTCTTTGGCGCAAACAGTGCATTTCCATTTGAAAATCCTACTCCCCTCTCAAATTTTCTTCAAGCAATTTCAATATTATTAATTCCAGCCGCACTCGTATTTACATATGGAAGAATTATTGGAAATAAAAAACATGCATGGATGTTATTTGGTGTAATGATGATAGTTTTTATTGCAGAAGTTTTAGTTTCATATTACTCTGAGTTATCAACAAGTTCATTTTTCCAAACATCGCAGCTAATGGAAGGAAAAGAAACAAGAATCGGATTGTTTAATAGTGTTCTCTGGTCCGTTGCAACAACAGCTGCTTCAAATGGTTCGATCAATTCGATGAATAGCAGCTTATCGCCAATTTCAGCGTTTATTTGTCTGTTAAATATTCAACTGGGTGAAGTGATATTTGGCGGCGTTGGTTCGGGTTTATACGGAATGTTTTTATTTATTCTGCTTACAGTTTTTATTTCCGGATTAATGGTTGGAAGAACACCTGAATATTTTGGAAAAAAAATTGAATCATTTGAAATTAAGTGGGCAATAATCGGAATTCTTATTCCAAGTGTTGTAATACTATTTTTTACCGCTATTGGTGTCACAACCAAACAAGGGCTTTCCAGCATATTAAATAAAGGACCTCATGGTTTTACAGAAATTATGTATGCATTTTCATCGGGAGCAGGAAATAATGGAAGTGCATTTGCCGGATTAAATGCAAATACCGTTTTTTTTAATTTGTCAATTGGCATAGCAATGCTGATAGGAAGATTCAGTGTAATATTTTCTGTTCTTGCAATTGCTGGAAATTTAATAAAGAAAACAATTACTCCGGAAACTTCAGGTACTTTACGTACTAACAATACTCTGTTTGCTTTTTTGCTTTTATCTATCATAATGATTGTTGGTGCTTTGACTTTCTTCCCTGCTCTTTCAATCGGTCCGGTTCTCGAGCAATTATTAAGTAATAAAGGAATCACTTTTTAAAAGTTAGATAATTATATGAGTTCTAAACTCCAAATACCATTATTTGATAAAAAAATAATAAGGAATGCGATACAGGATTCAATTCGAAAGTTAAATCCCTACTACCAGATGAAAAATCCAGTTATGTTTATTGTTGAAATTGGTGC
>DASVGS010000277.1:0-2020 GCA_036379435.1 Ignavibacteriaceae bacterium | reverse complement strand
TAAACAGGGATCCAAATCACTTATAAGAAATGGATTCCCACTCCTGCCTACCGCAAGCAGGTTCGTGGGAATGACATTTCTGTTTATGCTAATCCAAAATTACTTTTTGTTTAATATTTCTTTTATTTGATCCATGACTTTGTTCATCTTTTTCATCGTCAGTTCAAACGGCTCTGATGATAATGGATCAATGCCTGCATCTTTGATTAATTCTACTGCATATTTAGAACCGCCGCCTTTTAAAATCTTATAAAAATTATCTACAGCAGGAGTTCCATCGTTAACGATCTTTTCTGCAAATGCAGTTGCGTAAATAAGCGAAGTTGAATACTGAAATACATAATAAGTGTAGCCCATAAAGTGAGGAATGTAAGCCCACTCATACTGAATGTACGGATCAACCACACAGTGACCGGAATCATTACCATAATATTTTTTTACGATATCATAATAAATATTACAAAGATCAACACCCGTTAAGGGCTGCCCTTCTTCGATCCGTTTGTGTATCTCAAGTTCAAACTCTGCAAAGGAAGTCTGGCGGAAAATTGTTGTTCTTAATAAATCAAGGTAACTGCCGAGCAAGAAAAGCTTTTCTTCATCGCTCTTTGCATTATTAACCATGTAATTGTTCAGCAGGGTTTCGTTTATTGTTGATGCAATTTCTGCTACAAAAGTTGCGTAATCAGCTTTTGGGAAAGGCTGGTTGGTATTTGAATAGAAACTGTGCATCGTATGTCCAAGCTCGTGTGCAAGTGTTGAAAGCGATTCGTAATCATCGTTCCAGTTCATTAAAATGTAAGGATGAACATCGTAAGCGCTGCCTGTTGAATATGCACCGCTGCGCTTTCCTTCTGTGGGAATAAAATCAATCCACCTGTTATAAAATGATTTTTTTACTGTTGATAAATATTCTGATTTTAATGGAGTCAACGCATCAAGTATAGCCTGCTGCCCTTGTTCAACCGTAAAATGTAAATCAACTTTTTTTACAAGAGGAGTGTAAAGATCATAATAATGAAGTGTATCAACACCAAGCATTTTTTTCTTCAGATCCAAAAACCTGTGAAGCGTTGGAAGATTTTTATTTACCTGTTCAATTAATGTTGTGTAAACAGAAACAGGAAGATTATCTCCATTTAAAGATGATTCGAGAGTGGATTGATATTTTTTATTTTTAGCGAACACCCAATCCTTTTTTACTTTTCCAACAAGATTGGCACCAAGTGTATTTTTAAAATCACCATAGCTGTTAAAGAAAGATTCAAAAACATTTTTTCTGTCTGTTCTATTTTCAGCGGTTCTAACGCGTGTAAAGGCGGAAGCATCAAGTTCAACGTTCTCGCCAGTTGTTAAGGCTATCTTTGGATTTGGTTTTTCTCCATCAGCAAAAAGGGAATAGACTGTACTTTGGTTACCAGCAATCAAACCAAAGCTTGCGAGCATTTTTTCTTCCGGTTCAGAGAGGGTGTGCGGGCGCAATCTTTGGATGTTATCAATATACATTGAGTACGTTTCAAGTTCGGGTTTTTCTTTGAAAAACTTTTCAATTGTTTCAGTTGGAATGGATAAAATTTCGGGTTCAAAATACGACGCATCTTCTCCAAATTTTGTTCCAACGCTTGATAACTTTTGCTGCAGTGCCTGATTATCTGAAATACGAACATCTTCATTACTTAGGTTGCCGGCGTATGTTGCGGCTTTGTAAAATGTTTTTAGCATTCCGAAATAAGAATTGAGCGCATTAAGTAAGTTCTGAGAACTTTCACCAAGTTTTCCTTTGTACACAGCAAACTGATCGATTTCTGATTCAATTTTTTTAACATCATTTTGCCAATCTGTTAATGCTGGATACATATCGGAAAGATTCCATTTGTATTTATCAGGAACATCGCTTCGTTTGGGCGATTGAGGAAAAATTGAAGTAACAAGGGTTAATACTACGAGAGTATAAAAAAGAAATAATTTTTGTTTAGACATTGCTCCACCTATTAGTGTAATTAGAATTTTGCAGTGTAAA
>DASVGS010000276.1:0-2237 GCA_036379435.1 Ignavibacteriaceae bacterium | reverse complement strand
TAGATGAATATGTTGGTCTTCCACCAACACATCCGGAAAGCTACCACTATTTTATGTGGGAAAATCTTTTTAAACATATAAATATCAATCCATCAAATATTCATATTCCAATGGGTATGGCTGATAATGTAATTGAATTTTGCAATTGGTACGAAGAAAAAATTAAAAGCCATGGCGGAATTGATCTGCAAATTTTGGGGATTGGCGCCAATGGTCATATAGCATTTAATGAACCAGGTTCCTCCTTAGGTTCACGAACAAGAATAAAGACCCTTGGACAAAAAACCAGATTAGATAATTCCAGATTTTTTAATGAAATTGATGAAGTTCCCAAATACGCAATAACAATGGGAGTAGGTACAATAATGGAAGCAAAAAAACTTTTATTGTTAGCAAGCGGATCGAACAAAGCAGATGCGATTAAAGCAACTATAGAAGGACCGATAATGGCAAGATATCCGGCAACAATTGTTCAATACCACAGGTATGCAACAATTATAATTGATAAAGAAGCAGCTTCTCAATTAGAGGGTGAGTATATCGATAGTACTTTATAAAAAATTTTATCTTCTTCTTCCACCTACACCAAGTACACCTAAAATACCACGTGTAATTTCTCTTACAAGTGTTCTGCCTACTTGTTTGGATAATGGACTATTGATCACTTTTTCCATCGTACTTTTTTCAGTTCTTGTACTGGTTCTTGTAGTTGTTCGCTGAGGCTGAGAAGTAGAACCATTTTTTGATTCAGGAATTTGCAGATCAAATTCTCGTGATGTATCTAATTTTTTGGTTAAAATTTCGTAAGCACTTTCACGATCAATTACCTGATTATATTTATTAACCAGGGGTGAACTGCTGACTTTTGAATTCAATTCATCATCATTCAAAATATCCATTCTCGATCTTGGTGCACATAATAAAGTTGCAGCGAGCGGCGTAGGAACTCCTTTTTCATTTAATGCAGTAACAGCAGCTTCACCAATTCCAAGTGATGTTAATAATTCATCGGTTTTATAAAATTCTGATATCGGATAATTTTCTGAAGTAAGTTTAATCATCTTTCTATCTTGCGCTGTAAATGCACGCAGAGCATGTTGAATTTTTAAACCAAGCTGGCTTAGAACGGAAGCCGGAACATCAGTTGGATTTTGCGTACAGAAATAAATTCCAACTCCCTTCGATCTGATCAATTTTATTATAGTTTCAATTTGATCAAGCAAAGCTTTTGAGGCTTCATTAAATATCAGATGTGCTTCATCAATTACGATTACAAGTTTAGGTTCGGCTTTATCGCCAAGTTCAGGAAAGGTTGAATAAATTTCTGCAAGTAATGACAACATAAATGTTGAGAATAATTTTGGTCTATCCTGCAGATCAATTAAACGTAGAATGGAAATCATACCATTTCCATTCTCATCAATTCTTAGTAAGTCTTCAACTTCAAAAGATTTTTCACCAAAAAATTTATCGGCACCCTGCTGTTCAAGTTCAACTAACTTTCTTAATATAGTACCTGTTGAAGTAGGGGAGATTGAACCGTATTCTTTTTCAATTTCCTTTTTGCCTTCTGCATTTGCAAACTGCAAAACTTTTTTTAAATCTTTAAGATCAAGTAAAGCAAGATTATTATCATCACAATATTTAAAGAGTATGGATAATAAACCGGATTGAGTGTCATTCAATTCAAGAATTTTAGAAACAAGCACCGGTCCAAATTCAGAAACTGTTGCTCTTAATCGTACACCTTTTTCATCGGACAAAGTAAGAAACTCAACAGGAAATTTTTTTGGCTGATATGGTAAACCAATCCTGGAATGTCTTTCCTCAATTTTAGGATTTGAGACTCCGGGTTCTGCAAGTCCACTAAGATCACCTTTAATATCCATTAATAACACAGGAATACTTTTTTCTGAAAGTGCTTCAGCAAAAACCTGGACTGTTTTTGTTTTGCCTGTACCTGTAGCACCGGCTATCAAACCGTGACGATTAATAGTATTTAGAGGAATTTTTATAAGCAGATTTTGTTGTGGTTCATTTTTATAAATTGCTGTACCAAAGATGATTGAATCACCTTTGAACGAATATCCTTCGGATAATTGAGTTATAAAATTCTCTTTACTGCCCATATAAAATCCTGAATTGATTAGTTTATGAGATCTAACTTTACAAATTAGCCTTTACTATTGTTGATGAACGTAAACATCTCTCTGTGGAAAGGGAAATGTTATCTTTTC
>DASVGS010000275.1:0-3512 GCA_036379435.1 Ignavibacteriaceae bacterium | reverse complement strand
CGAACACACCGCAAAAAGCTGCCGGTTGTCTAATTGATCCGCCTGTATCTGTGCCAAGAGAAACATCACAAAGGTTTGCTACAACTGCAACTGCAGAGCCGCCGCTTGATCCGCCGGGAACACGAGTTTTATCAACAGGATTTAAAACATTACCAAAAGCAGAATTTTCATTTGACGAACCCATTGCAAATTCATCACAGTTTGTTTTACCGATTATAATTGCATCTTCATCAATTAGTTTTTGCACTGCTGTTGCAGTGTAGAGAGAAGTAAAATTTTTTAATATGTTTGATGAGCAGGAGAGGGGATGATCTTTGTAAGCAAGAACATCTTTAATCGCAATTACCATTCCTGCAAGATTGCCAGCTGAGTTATTTTTTATTTTCTGTTCAACTGTTTTTGCTGATTCAATGGCTTCATCACTAAAAACAAAGTTAAAAGCATTAAGATCTTTTTGATCCTCAATATTCTTTAGAAAATGTTTTACATTATCTTCGAGACTTAGCTTGACAGATCTTATAAGTTCTAATTTTTCATTGTGGTTTTTGTAGAAAGTCATTTGATATTTTTTTATAGCATTTAAAATAGAGATTCCCGCTTGTGCGGGAATGACTCAATAATTTTTAGATTTCTCACTTCGTTCGAAATGACAGAGAAAATAAACTAAGACTTATCAGTTTTCTTTACTTCGTCATCAGTCTTTTTTATTTCGTCTTCAACATCTTTTAAAGATTTTTTGAATTCCTTCATACCTTTACCCAAACCTTGAGCAAGTTCCGGAATTTTCTTTGCACCGAATAACAAAAGTATTACAAGTACAATCAGTATTATTTCGCCTGCGCCTAAGTTTCCAAACATAATATCACCTTTAGTTTAATATATAATTAGCTATCGATTTAAAAATTAACTGCCCATCAGTTCTGCCAAGAGTTGG
Organism: Ignavibacteriaceae bacterium; assembly: GCA_036379435.1. Lineage (GTDB taxonomy): Bacteria > Bacteroidota > Ignavibacteria > Ignavibacteriales > Ignavibacteriaceae > IGN3. The sequence continues at coordinate 2,578 of DASVGS010000275.1, read as the reverse complement.
ATCACAAGCTCTTTCAGGATGAGGCATCATTCCCATTACATTACCGGTTTTGTTAACAATTCCTGCAATGTTCAATTGAGAACCATTTGGATTATTTTCATCACTAACATTTCCTTCTTTATCAGAATATCTAAAAAGAATTTGTCTGTTAGCTTCAAGTTCTTTTAACAATTCAATATAAGCAAAATAATTTCCTTCACCGTGCGCGATAGGAATTTTTAATGCTTTGGTTGCTTCACTAATCTCAGCAGAAAAAATTGTTTCTTTGTTTTCAGTTTTAAGATAAACATCTTTACAAGCAAACTTAAGGGAATTATTGCGTATCATAACACCGGGCAACAAACCTGCTTCCAACAGTATCTGAAATCCGTTGCAAATGCCAATTACAATTCCGCCTTTATTTGCAAAACTGATAACGGAATTCATAATTGGAGAAAATCTTGCAATAGCACCTGTACGAAGATAATCGCCGTAAGAAAATCCGCCGGGTAAAAGTATTACGCTGCTTTGTTTCAGGTCGGTATCTTTATGCCAGAGGAATTCAACATCATAATTAAGAACTTTGCGTAAAGAGTAATATGCATCGTGATCACAATTTGAGCCGGGAAAAACAACAACGCCAAACTTTAAACTCATTTTACTTCTTCCAGCTTAAACTCAAAATCTTCCATAATCGGATTTGAGAGAAGCTTTGAGCAATACTCGTTTACTTCTTTTTCAGCAGCAGCACGATCTTTAACATCAACATCAAACTCAATTAGTTTCCCGATCCTTGTTCCTTTTATGTTTGAAATGCCAAGATGTTTTGCACCTTTTTCTACTGCAACACCCTGAGGATCAAGAATTGAGGGTCGTCTTTTAATTAGAACTGTAGCTTTAAACAATTTATCACTCAGTTTTATTATTGAAGAAATACTTAAAAATCTGGCGAAAAATACCAAATGCAATCATGAAAACAAAAATGAAAAATAATCCTTTAACTGTGTAAAGAATTAAAACTATAAGTGCAACAAAGTAGGCAAAATATAGCAGCGGATTTTTTTTAATTGAACTGATAGAAAATTTTGGGATGGTATCGTACTTTACTTTACTAACCATTAGAAAAGATAACACCAGCACCATTGGTATTATAAATTTATTCAGTGGTTCCGGATAACCATCCTGATAAAACGAAAGTATAAAACAAACTATTGTTATTGCAGAAGAGGGAATAGGTAATCCCGTAAAATATGATTTATCAAATCCTACCAGCTGGACATTAAATCTCGCTAATCTAAACCCGCCTGCAATTAGAGGGAGGGAACTTAAAATTATTCCGAAGCTGTTAAATTGATTGAAGTAAGTAACATAAAGTAAAAAAGAAGGGGCAGCACCAAAACTTACAACATCAGAAAGAGAATCGAGTTCAACGCCTAACTCACTGCTGGATTTTGTTAACCGGGCCATAAAACCGTCAAGAGTATCAAATATTGCCGCAACTATTATCAACCAGGCAGCGTAAGTGTAATTTCCCTGGCTGGCACTAACAATTGAAAAAAAACCGCTGAACATGTTCATAGCGGTAAATAAATTCGGTATTACAGAAGGTGTAATTCTAAATCGATTCATTCATTAATATTCAAAAAGTATTGTTTCCCCGGCAGTAACGTTGTCGTCTTTTTTAACTTTAACCTGCCAGTTAAGGGGAACAATTATATCAACACGACTTCCAAATTTAATCATACCAAACCGATTTCCAATGGAAACAGAATCTCCAACATTAAGCTCACTAACAATTCTTCTGGCAACAAAGCCTGCAATTTGTGTAAATAAAATTTTTCCTGCGGAAGATGTAATTCCAATTTCATTTCTCTCGTTTCGTTCAGATGCTTTATCCTCAAAAGCTGCCAGATATTCACCTTGAATATATTTTACATATTCAACTTTACCCGAAATTGGTATTCTGTTAACGTGAACGTTTAATGGCGACATAAATATTGAAACCATTTTTGCCCTGGATTTAAGAAATTTATCATCCAAAACTTCTTTCACAAATAATACTCTTCCATCGGCTGGTGATACCACAATATTTTCATTAGCTGGAACTTTTCTTTCAGGGTCACGAAAAAAATTGAGGGTGAATGCGGTTAAAAAGATCACTAAAAGAATTAAAGGAACTCTTACATAATTATTATTTAAAAAAATAGCTAAGATGATCAGGATAAAAACAATAATAAATATTATCCCCATTGTATTGTAACCGTACTTGGTAAACATTATTTAACGCTCGCAATATTAAAAAGGTGATCAGTATATTTTTTTACTTCTGCAGGTGTTAAAAGTTTATAAGGATTGGTCCATTTTACAGATTCATCTTTTGGAAAAATCTTTAAACTTGCAGGAGTAAAATCCCCGATTAGAAATATTTTATCTTCAAGTTTTCCAAAATTACAGCAAACTTCTGCAAGAGTTTCATTTCTTCTTTCAAAAAAAGATTTTAGAACTGCATTAATTTTGGAACAAATTCTTGACATTAGTTTCATATCTTCAGCCGAACAAAGATCGAATGCAATAAGATGACTTTCACTTATCACACTTT
>DASVGS010000274.1:0-2020 GCA_036379435.1 Ignavibacteriaceae bacterium | reverse complement strand
CAAGTGATTGAAATATTTCAAGTTCTTTGATGAGTGCAAAGTTATCTTCAATTCTTTTTCCAAATCCAATACCCGGATCCACAATTATTTTATTAACATTTTTTTCTATTGCCTTGTTTATCTGAAAGGATAAAAAATCATATACTTCTTTAACTACATCATTATAAAAAGGACTTTGCTGCATTGTTTTAGGATTACCCTTAATATGCATAATCACGATACCAGCGTTATATTGTTTGGCAACTTCAATCAATTTTTCATCGAAAGTTAAGCCGCTAATATCGTTTATTATTTGTGCTCCAGAATCTAAAGCTTGCCTCGCAACTTCGCTTTTTGTTGTATCGATGGAAATTATGACATCATTTCTAAGCTGAGAAATTTTATTAATTACCGGAATTGTTCTTTGCAGTTCCTCTTTTTCTTTAACAGGATCAGATCCGGGTCTGGTTGATTCTCCTCCGATATCTATTATTGAAGCACCTTCATCAATTAATTTGAGTGCATGATCAACAGCATCAGATATTGAAAAATATTTTCCTCCATCTGAAAATGAATCAGGTGTTACGTTTACAATACCCATTATTTTAGGGATATCGAAACTTAATTTTTGATTACCGAATTCGTATTGATTTATCAATTTATTTAAGAAAATATTCTGTATTTAAATTAAATAAAATAAAATAAAAAAAGCGGTTTTAAGCCGCTTTAATAAATTAAATGTGGACTAAATTATTATTTTGAAATTAAGTTCTTTAGCTCTGTTGTGGCGGCTGATATATTTTCAGAATTAAAAATTGATGACCCAGCAACAAAAACATCGCAGCCAGCTTTTGAAACAGCGCTAATATTTTTTGAACTTATCCCTCCATCAACCTCAATTAAAAAATTTGCTTTAAGAGATTTTCTTAATTCAACAGCATCTTTAATTCTTCTTTCGGAATTTGAAATGAAACTTTGTCCGCCAAATCCCGGATTAACAGTCATAATTAATAATAGATCAATATACTCAGCAATATCCACAAGAGATGAAACAGGAGTAGATGGATTAATAACTACACCAGCTTTGGCTCCTAATTCCTTTATCCTGTTTACTGTTCTGTTGAGATGAGTCACCTCCTCAAAATGAACCGAAATAATATCCGCCCCAGCATTTCGGAAATCTTCTAAGTACTGATCAGGATTTTCAATCATTAAATGAACATCAAGCGGAAGCTTTGTACATTTTTTTGCCGCTTTAACTAACACCGGGCCGAAAGTAATGTTTGGTACAAAATGTCCGTCCATAATATCACAATGAATCCAATCAGCACCGCTCATTTCAACCAATCTGATTTGCTGTAAAAGATTGGATAAATCAGCAGATAAAATTGAAGGCGCTAAGAGTTTCATTTAATTCTCCTGGGGAATTTCAGGTCGTTCCTGTATTGTTCCCTCTTTTGTAATGAATAGGTCCACAGTATTGCCGGAATTTAATTTATTACCAGGTGCCGGATATTGATCAAGAACTGTGTTCGGCAGTAGAGTACTTGAAATTTGATAATTAATTTTTCCAACAACAAGAGTACTATCTTTTAAAATTCTGGTAGCTTCAGTCAAAGATTTTCCAATCAGATCCGGAACCATTATATCACCGTATCCACTTCCAATACTTACAGATATTCCTACACTCTGTCCTTTTCTCAGTTTAGTTCCCTCAGCAAATTGCTGATCAAATACCATATCTTTGGGTTGTGTAGAAGCAACCTCTTCAATTTTTCCAAGTTTCAGTCCAATTCTCTCCAGCGATAATCTTGAATCCCTTACTGATTTACCTTTTAACAAGGGAACAGAAATCATCTGATCACCACCACTGATAAACAGAAAGATAGTTCTGCCTTCTTTAACAATTTTACCAGCTTCAGGTTTTTGTAAAAAAATTCTTCCTGGCGGAAGCGATACACCGAAAGATGTATCAGCGATTGAAGGGTTAAAATCCTCGTCCTTTAAAGTTTGAAATGCTTCGCTCTCTGTCATGCCAACA
>DASVGS010000273.1:0-5945 GCA_036379435.1 Ignavibacteriaceae bacterium | reverse complement strand
AAGGATAAAAAATTTAATTTGCATGTAAATATTTTTTTACCAATTCCTTTATAAATATAGAATTAATTATTATGCTATTGTTCCTAATGCAGCCTCAGCTTTCTACATTGCGTATTGCTAATTATACACTTTAAATTAGAGCGTATGAATTTTATTCCATCTTATATAAAACTGCTTCACAACGGCGAACTAAATACCCGGGCAGAAAAAGCTTATGCCAATCTTACATCCTGCACAAGCTGTCCCCGTAACTGCAATGTTAACCGGATTAATGATGAGTTTGGAATTTGTACAAGCGGTCACTTACCTATTGTATCTTCCTACACGCCGCATTTTGGAGAAGAACCTGTTTTATCCGGAACAAAAGGAGCGGGAAATATTTTTTTTGGCAATTGTAATCTCAAATGTATTTACTGCCAGAATTTTGAGATAAGTCAAAATCCAAAAGTAGAAAAATTACATCAGGTAAATCATGAAAGACTGGCTGATATAATGATAGAGCTTCAGGGAAAAGATTGTCACAATATCGGATTGGTTTCTCCAACTCATTTTTCAGCAACAATATTAAAATCAATTTTTATTGCTGCACAAAAAGGACTTAGCATTCCAATCATTTATAACACAAACGGGTATGATTCGGTTGAGATGCTAAAACTTTATGATGGCGTGGTGGATATTTATCTTCCTGATTTTAAATATGGAAACAGCGAATATGCAAAAACGTATTCACTGGTAGATAATTATTTTGAAAAGACAAAAGAAGCAATAAAAGAAATGTACAGACAGGTTGGCGATGAACTTGTTTATGCTGGCGATGTTGTTGTACGTGGATTAATAATCAGACATTTAATTTTACCAAATGATTTATCCGACACGGAAAAAGTGTTTAAGTTTATTGCTGAAGAGCTAAGTCCAAAAGTTCATATATCGCTAATGTCACAATACTATCCAACCAACAAAGCATATAAAGATATCCTGATCGATAGGGCAGTACGAAATTCTGAGTATGAGAAAGCTATTTTACTTCTGGAAAAATATGGTTTACACAATGGATGGGTTCAGGAAATGGAAAGCACAGAAACATACCGGCCAAATTTTAATGAAAACAGAGCAAATCCATTTAACAATTGATTTGTGCTTACATTTTATTCTTAGCAAATCGCAAAAATTTTAAGTGTCTTTAATCACCCGCCTTTTTTTAGCAATTTATTTTTACGATAATAATTGTATGTTATAACATATTGTTTTGATGGTTAAATAATAACTAATTAAATATCAAGGAGGAACTATGTCAGAAAAAAAAGTGATTGCGGTTGTTGGTGCAACAGGCGCACAAGGTGGCGGTTTGGTGCACGCAATACTTGCAGATAAATCGGGTGAGTTTACAGCACGAGCATTAACACGGGATGTAAATTCAGAGAAAGCAAAGGCTTTATCTCAAATGGGTGCCGAAGTTGTAAAGGCAGATCTTGATGATTATGAAAGCTTAAAGAAATCATTTGCAGGAGCTTATGGTGTTTATGCCGTAACTAATTTCTGGGAACATTTTTCACCTGAAAAAGAAATTGCCCAGGCAGAATCAATAGCAAAAGCAGCTAAAGAAGCTAATGTAAAACATGTAATCTGGTCTTCACTTGATGACACACGAAAATGGATACCGCTTAGTGATAACAGAATGCCGACTCTTAAAGAAAAATATAAAGTTCCTCATTTTGATGCTAAAGGAGAATCGAATAAATTCTTTATCGAATCGGGAGTTCCAACTACTATTTTTAACACGGTGTTTTACTGGGAAAATTTTGTTTACTTTGGACAAGGACCAAAAAAAGCAAGTGATGGCAAAATTGTTCTTACAATTCCAATGGATGATAAGAAGCTTCCATCAATTGCTGCAGAAGATATTGGAAAGTGTGCGTACGGTGTATTTAAAAACGGAGATAAATATATTGGTAAAACTATTGGAATAGCCGGAGAACAATTAACCGGAAAGCAATTTGCTGAAGCGTTTGCAAAAGCATTAGGAAAAGATGTTGTTTATGCTCCCGTAACTCCGGAAGTTTACCGTGGTTTTGGTTTTCCTGGTGCAGATGATATGGGGAATATGTATCAGTTCAAAGCCGAGTTTGAAGAGGATTACTGTAATTCACGAAGTGTTGAGCTTGCAAGATCTTTAAACCCATCCTTATTAACTTTTGAAAGCTGGCTTAAAGAAAATGCCGCAAAAATTCCTTTAGAGTAACTCAGTAACAATAGTATTAATATTTAATAAAAAGTCACGTTAACAAGACGTGACTTTTTTTATTTAAATTATCATTAGAAAAAATTAATCCTTATCCGGATAATAAATATGCTTTGCACCATTTCTAATTGATTATGAAAAATGAGTTATAAAATTTTGCCCGCGTCGGCAGATTCTGTTGATGTTTTCTTCCTTTCAAATCTTTTACATGCAGATCTTGAAAAAAAATACGGAAAAGGAAACATAGAAGATTTTGTTGAGGAAAATAAGAAGATGATAGAATTTTATGTGGTTTATGATTATGAAAATAAACCGGTTGCCTGTGGAGCGCTTAAACAGCATGATAGTTTAACTGCAGAAATTAAGAGAATGTTTGTTATAAATGATCATCGTGGAAAAGGAATATCTAAATTAGTTCTTTCACATCTGGAAAATCTTGCTGCAAAACTAAATTACAAACGCATTGTACTGGAAACAGGAACCAAACAGCCTGAAGCAATATCTTTATATAAAAAATTTGGATACACTCCAATTATATGCTACGGCAAATATTCTGATGATGAAGAAAGTCGTTGTTTTGAAAAAATGATTTAGATTTTTTCGAAATTATATTTTATTAGTTCTAAATTTATACCGGCTATTTTTATAATAATTTTCCATATATACTTAGGAGATTATCATGCTACATCAGCTAAAGTTAATTTTATTCATATTATTAGTTATGATCCCCTCCTTTATCAACTCACAGAATATTACGAAAGAAAATATTGAGAACGCCGAAAAACTGATTGACATCAAATTTACAGATGCCGAAAGAGATTCTATGATTGGTTATCTTAAAGAACAGGCGGGAAATTACAATAAGATAAGAGAAGTTGAGCTGAACAACAGCGTAATGCCCTCACTGTTGTTTAATCCCATTCCGGTTGGATTTGTTTTTCCTAAAGATCAATTGCAAATAAAATTTAGTGATTATGCAAAAACAAAAATGCCCGTTAATAAAGATGAACTTGCATTCTTAACAATCGGCGAACTTGCTGAGCTTATTAAGACCAGACAAATAACATCAACCGAGTTAACAAAGTATTTTATAGAACGCTTAAAAAAATATGATTCAATTCTGCATTGTGTTATATCCTATACAGAGGAAAGAGCCTTACAACAAGCTAAAATTGTTGATGAGGAAATTGCTGCGGGAAAATATCGCGGCTTGCTTCATGGAATTCCATTTGGTGTTAAAGATCTTTTAGCAACAAAAGATTACAAAACCACCTGGGGTGCAATGCCCTATAAGGATCAGATTATTGATGAGGATGCAACGGTAATAACAAAACTTGAAAAAGCCGGAGCTGTGCTGGTTGCAAAACTATCTATGGGTGCACTGGCCTGGGGCGATGTTTGGTTTGGCGGCAAAACAAGAAATCCATGGGATACAACAAGTGGTTCAAGCGGTTCTTCTGCAGGATCCGCTTCTGCTGTTTCTGCAGGATTGCTTCCGTTTGCTATTGGTACAGAAACTTACGGTTCAATAGTTTCTCCATCAACTGTTTGCGGCACAACGGGATTAAGACCAACTTACGGAAGAGTTAGCCGCACAGGGGCAATGGCGCTAAGCTGGTCTATGGATAAAATAGGTCCTATTTGCAGATGTGCGGAAGATCTTGCAATAGTATTTGATGTTATCAGGGGAACCGATGGAATGGATCAAACATTATATGATGTTCCGTTTAATTATCAACCGTTAAGTAATGTTAAAAATTTAAAAGTAGGATATCTTAAAAAGGATTTTGATAAACAATATGATTTTCATAAAAACGATTCACTTACGCTAGCCAAGTTAAAAGAATTTGGTGTAGAATTAATCCCAATAGAACTTCCTGATTATCCCATTAATGATCTTGCAATAATGCTATCTGCAGAAGCAGGTGCCGCTTTTGACGAACTGACCCGAAGCAACAGAGATGATCTTCTTGTAAGACAAATTAAAAATGCCTGGCCCAATTCATTTCGTGCATCACGATTTATTCCTGCAGTTGAATACATAAATGCAAGCCGAATCAGAACTTTGCTTATAGAAGAAACGCAAAAGCTAATGAGTAAAATTGATTTATACATTGCACCTACAAATGAAGGCGACAGCAATTTGCTTACAAATTTAACCGGGCAGCCATGTGTAGTTCTGCCTAATGGATTTTCAGAAAAAGGCACACCAACAAGTATTACATTTATAGGAAAATTATTTGATGAAGCTACATTAATCGCATTTGCAAAACTGTATCAGGATGCTACTGATTTTCATAAAAAACATCCTTTAATGTTTCAATAATTATTGAATAATAGTATTTCGAAAGCCAATAATATGATAATAAAACTGGTGCTATTGTTTCTTCATCTATACAGTATTCAATCTTTTGCACAAACAGATTCCTGGATAAGAATTAACCAGCTTGGTTATTTACCAAACACGCCAAAGGTTGCTGTGTTGATAAGTAAGAAAGACATTGATGTAAAAGAATTTTTAATCAGAGACGCATATACTGAAAAAATAATTTATACATCAAATGAAATTCAATCTTTCGGTAATGCCTGGAATTTTAATTCTAATTTTAGACTCGACTTCTCATCATTAAAAAACGAAGGCATATATTTTATTGAATGCAACGATGTTCGTTCACCTTATTTTAAAATCGCAAAAAACGTTTACAACGGTACTGCAGATTTTTTATTAAAATATATGAGGCAGCAGCGATGCGGATATAATCCTTTCCTTAAAGATTCCTGCCACACTAAAGACGGTTTTATAATTTATCTTCCGGAAAGGGATTCTGATTATATTGATGTTAAAGGTGGCTGGCATGATGCTTCTGATTATTTGCAGTATGTTACTACTTCTGCCAATGCTGTTTATCAAATGCTGTTTGCGTACCAGCAAAACCCAAAAGCGTTTACTGATAAATTTGATGCAAACGGGAATGAAGGCTCAAATAATATTTCCGATATACTTGATGAGGCAAAATGGGGAATAGATTGGCTTCTTAAGATGAATCCCGAGAAGGATTTGATGTTTAATCAGATAGCAGACGACAGGGATCATATGGGTTTCAGATTACCGAATGAAGATACAATCTCTTATGGTAAAGGATTGGAACGCCCTGTTTATTTTGCAACAGGCAAACCACAAGGGATTTTTAAATATCAGAATCGTTCAACAGGACTCGCTTCAACAGCCGGTAAATTTGCTTCTGCATTTGCATTAGCATCTGATCTTCTTAAAAATTATTATCCGGAATTATCTGTCACTTTGCTTCAGAAATCTATTGAAGCATTTGAGCTTGGAAAAAAATATCCGGGTGTTTGTCAAACAGCTCCTTGCCGGGCACCATATTTTTATGAAGAAGAAAATTTTAAAGATGATATGGAACTTGCAGCTTCTCAGTTATTCCTTGTAACCAAAAATAATTCATTTTTAAAGGATGGAATTACTTTCGGTAAAGAAGAAAAAATTATACCATGGATGGGAGCGGATACAGCAAAACATTATGAGTGGTATCCGTTTGTAAATCTTGGTCATTATCTTCTTGCAAAGGAAAACACTAATGATGATAAAAAAATTTTTATTTCATATATAAAAGAGGGAATTGAAAAAGTAGTAAACAGAGGCAAAAATAATCCATTCAATATTGGAATTCCCTTTATCTGGTGTTCA
>DASVGS010000272.1:0-2830 GCA_036379435.1 Ignavibacteriaceae bacterium | reverse complement strand
CTGGTAGATATGATTTTAGTGTTTTGCGGTAAGCCAAAAGTTTTATTGAATGAAAAAATATTTTCTTTAAATGATTCCGTTTTAACATTAAATTCATCATCTAAAGTTAACTCGCTTACTGATGAACATTTAAATAACAGGATCGAAATAGTGACGAGAAGGGCTAATTTAATTTTTTTCATATAACATCTGATTTTCTTCAATAAAGTTAATAACCAAATCTCAACAAAATAAAAACCCCTTCATTTACGGAAGGGGTCAAAATAAATTTTATCTAACCAGTATCATTTTCTTTGATGCTGAAAAATTATTTACACGTAATCTGTAGAAATAAATTCCGCTTGATAACTGATTTGCATCAAATCTGATTTCATAAGTGCCTGGACTCATAAATTCATCAAGTACAACCGCTACTTGCTGACCAAGTAAATTGTATATCTTTAACGTTGTCTGTCCTGCTTCAGCAATTTTAAATCTAAAATTTGTTGAAGGATTAAATGGATTAGGATAGTTTTGTTCCAAAACATATTCATCCGGTAAAATCTGATCATCATCTATACTAAGAGGATTAAAAGTTTTGAATCTCCAAACCGTTGACCAATTACTTGCTCCAAAAGAGTTACGTGCCCTTACTTTCCAGAAGTGAAATGTGTTTAGTTGTAAACCTGTTACACTGTAGGTTGTATCAACAAGTCCTTGAACATTTGCAACTATAGTATTTGTCGCAAAGTCAGCTCCTCTTGCCAGCATAAAATCGTAAGTAACGGCTGTTAAAGAAGGATGCCAGTAAAATGTTGTATCTACAGGTATATTGCCAGTATTATTTATAGGATAGGCAAGCTGCGGTGTAACTGGAAATCCTGTAGTAAAATTAAATGAATTTGAAAACGCGCTGGTTCCGCCTGCGTTTGTTGAATTTACACGCCAGTAATATTTTGTTTGTCCTTCTAACCCGGTTATTACTTTAACTGTATCCGTAATATTGGTTTGATCAAAAACAATTAATGAATCAAATGTTGGAACTGAAGAAATTTGCAATCTATAAGATGATGCAAGATCAGGATAATTCCATTTTAGAATAACCGTATCGGTAATGTTTATTGCATTATTAACCGGTAATGCTAAAACTGGTACAGGCGGCGGATTAACCTGCAGTATATTACTCATCAAACTTTCATTATAATTTCTATCAAGAGAAGTAACTACAAAATAATATGGACCCGATGGTGCTGGAGGTTCACCCGGAATGCTTTCTCGTGATCCTTCGACATTTAATATGTTCGCAGAATTTTCAAGATCACCAGGTTGAATATTTGAATAATTAAATCTGTAAACTACGTATCGGGATGCACTATCTCCATCAGTTGCGATTTGTGGTAAATCCCAATGTAATCCACCCTGCCCATTCGCTAATCGTTCAAATCTTAAATTCTGCGGTGGATTTGGTGCAACAACATCTTTCCAACTCATAATCGGTAAAATTGATATGTACCTGTATAAATCGTTTTTTAATGTATCGGTAACTCCTTTGGGATTTTCAGGAAAGTTTTTTGCTCTAAAAAATACACTGCCCTGTACTTTAGGATTATTTCTGTCAAACCTGATTTGATTTGGCATCTCACTTGGATTAGACCAGTTTACAATTCTGTAATATGCGTGACCTGGATAAAAATGTCTGCCGTTTGCATAAACTGAATCTGCCCACCAGGGCTGCAGTTTTGCATAATCCTGTCCGCCACCAAATGGCCAGTATAATTGTGGTGTAAGATAATCTATTGACCGGTTATGCAGCCATGCTATTGCATCACAGTAAATATCATCGTAAGCAGAAAGACCAACTATTCCGGGCGGAACACCATTTTTCCATATACCAAACGGACTCATCCCGAATTTAATCCATGGTTTAACAGATTGGATTGTATCATTAACCTGAGCGATAAGTAAATTTACATTATCCCGTCGCCAATCATTAATATTTGTAAAACCTCTGGGATAAGCAGCAAAAGTTGCGGCATCTTGATTTGTAATTTGATTTGGTGGATATGGATAAAAATAATCGTCTGCATGAATTCCATCGACATCATACCTGCTAACTATATCGTAAATAACAGAGGTAACATAATTACGTACCATTGGTAGTCCTGGATCAAGAAATTTGAAGGTTGAAATTTGTATAACCCAATCTGGATGTAATACTGAAACATGATTAGATGCTTTAGGGTAATTTCCAACACTTCTTTCCGCACGATAGGGATTAAACCACGCATGTAATTCCATTCCACGTTTATGTGCTTCATCAATAGCAAACTCCAGCGGATCGTAATATGGAAATGGTGCTGTACCTTGCGAACCTGTTAACCAATAAGACCATGGATCCAGCGCTGAGCTATACATTGCATCACACTCTGATCTTACCTGAAAGATAACTGTATTTATTCCATCGCGTTTTAACTCATCAAGCAAATTAATTAACTCGTGCTTTTGCTGCGCAGTTGTCAGGTTTGTGGAACTTGGCCAATCAAGGTTTGTAACCGTAGCAATCCACGCAGCTCTCATCTCTCTTTTGGGCGGGATAGACTGGGCAAATATGGATGAGGAAATAAAAAATGCTAAAATTAAAAATGTAAAATTTTTCATAATAATAAATTTATGTTGTGGTTAAAAACTGATGTAAATTTAACCAAGTTTTTACTTAAGATAAACTGATTCTTTAAAAATATAAAGGCACGATTTCTCGTGCCTTTATGATTAACAAATCCTCACACTTCCACTTCGCTCAGTGCGACAAATATTATTATTTAAGAAGAACCATCTTATTGGTAATTCTTGT
>DASVGS010000271.1:0-4089 GCA_036379435.1 Ignavibacteriaceae bacterium | reverse complement strand
GTAATTCTGAAACAAATTAAACTCGGCTGGAAGAAAATTATCTTCATTTTCAATATCAGTCAGTTTATTTCGCTTTTGAAAATATGATCTGAATTCAAATGGCTGTGGAAATCCATTTGTCAAACTATATTGACTTATAATTTCCACAACTCCATCTCTATCAAGATCTGCAGCATCAATACGGTCTAAACTTTGAATTGAATAAAGCGAATCAATTTCAGATATAGTACAAGCAAAATCCATATAGTAGTTCCCATTGCTGTCATTTTTAAAGCCAAAAAACACGTTGGCATTCTGGAGAAATAGTTCCTTCTCTCCATCAAAATCAAGGTCAACATATTTTAACTTACCATAGAAAAGTGCAGATAAACCAATTATGTCTATTTGATAAACCTGTTCATAGTTACCGGGGGAACTTGCTTCATATGCAAATAATATTGTCTTTCCAGCGTAATCACCACCCACCCAAACTTCCGGTTTTCCATTGCCATCCATATCGTTAGTGAGTGTTGAAAAGAAAGCATTTGATGTTGGTAAAGTATCTTGAAACTCGACTTTAAATTGATTTCCCTGAACATATTCGTATATATAAAATTTACCATTTATACTTCCTGTCCCAAAATTACCTTTTCCATCCTGGTCAAAATCGCCAATAGATATACCGTAAGTGTAAAAGTCCGGATAAGGTCTGTTATAATATATAAGTTCATAATTATTTAATTGTGGGTTATACCTTGCAATGTGATTGCTGTATGCCCAGATGCTATCACTAGTACCAGCAGCCAGATAATAAACAATTTCCAATAATCCATCACTGTCGATATCATAAAAAGTTGGTGTATTAAATTGGTAGAAATCGGGGAAAGGATTATAACAGAAACTAAAAGTATTTGCTAAGTCTGTCAAATCGTTTTGTTTAAAGCAATTAATTCCGCCATCAATAACATCGATCAACCCATCACCTGTAATATCACCTATATCAGCGAACGAACTATTTGACTCTGGGAAGCTATAAATTTTTCCAAATGAAGAATCTATTATCTGTTCATAAATTCTCTGCTGATAATGAAACCAACTTGAATCGGGTTGAGCACTATACAAATATATTTCACTTTTTTCATTTCTATTTGCATCGATAGATATAAAATTACCATAAGAGTTTTGTCCAGGTATACTACCCCAATCTCTATAATAGTTTTGATAACGCGAGAAGTCTATTGTATCCAACTTTATAATTAGGTTTGCCTGTTTGCTGCTTTCATATTTAGGATATTGGGCAATACTTTTTCTCCATAAGAAGTTGCTTGTTTTATTATAAATCTCAACTATGCTGTCCTCTAGAATTTTAACTTCATAGCTTGGGTTATTTTTATAGCTATCCAGCGAATAATTTTGAGCGAGTACATTTGCATTAAAAAAAATAATCGAAATAAAAAGAAACATTTTAACAAACATTATAACCTCTAATTAAAAAATAATTTGGGAAAGAGATATAATTTTTCTAAGGCTACGTAAAACCGGTTGGATAAACGTAAATGTTAAATAGTAAATGCTCATAGTTAAATGAGCAGGAAAAATAATGTAAACAAAATAAAACGGATAAAGACTCATAAAGAAGAGAAAGAATCAGAATTGAATTTATTAGTTCCATTCTCTCCACCCCAATAAAATTTGTGCAGAGAGAGAGAGAGAGTTAAATATCGTGCCAGATAATTTTCGGTAATAAATATTTTCAGAAATGAAACCATCAATACCTCATTAACGTTACTTCAAAAAAAAAGATTAAACTATTTAAAGTCAAGTTAAATTCAGTTTTTAATGCTTGCCAATCACCAAATAAAAAAGGCACGATGTTAATCGTGCCTTTAACTTTGTAAATCCTTTCACACTTCGATTCGCCACGGCGGACAGGGTGACAATAAACCTACTTCATTAAAATCATCTTCTTAGTTGAAGTAAAGTTCTTTCCATCTTTTCCAAACGCATTCATATTATAATAGTATATTCCACTAGAAAGATCAGAACCATCAATTCTTGCTTCGTGAACTCCTGCAGATAAATCTGTATTTAATAATTCAGCAACCTTTTGACCAATTGAATTGAATAAATCGATTTTAACATTTGCATCAACAGGCAACTGGAATTTTATAGTTGTTGAAGGATTAAATGGGTTAGGATGATTTTGACTTAACTCAAATCGCTGCGGTAATCCGGCATCAACAAGTACAACATTTAAATATTTAGAAGTTCCATCAAAATCTATCTGTTTAAGTCTGTAGTAGTATTTTCCCGTTTCAATTTCTGTATCTAAATAATTATAACTTGTTACTTCAGTGGTTGTACCTCTTCCGCCTACAAACCCGATTTGTGAAAAGTTTTCTTCATCTCTGCTGCGTTCAACACTAAAACCGGAGTTGTTAGTTTCTGTTGCAGTTTTCCAAACCAGGCTAACTCCTGCATTAGTTCGTTCGGCAGTAAATGATATCAATTCAACCGGAACAACTTCTTCAATTGTAAAATTAACATTTGAAATGTCGAAGAAAATATTTCCGACTGCTTCAACTTTTATTCTTGCTGTTGTTAATGGCGTATTTGGGATAGTAACATCTTCACTTCCATCATTTGGAGTGTTTGCAAGCAAAGTAGTTGAAAATGTTTGTCCTCCATCTGTAGATAAAAGTATATTTACGTTTGCGCAATTAACAGGTGCATTATTTGTATTTGCAACATTCCAGGTAATTGTTTGTACGGAATTGCCTGCCCAACTTACATTTGTATTTGGTGATGTAACAACAAAAGGACCAGAGTTTCCATCAACATTAAATTGCAATTGTGCATAATTTACTCCGCCGCCGCCTGCTTTATTATCCCTTGCGGTTAACCTGAATGTTAGAGTTCTTGAGTATGTTGGAAGAATTTCACCTATTACTGTTGTATTGTTAAGCAGATTTACAAGTCTTGGAAAATATCTTGTCGGTGAAGAAGTTGGATTCCAACTTCTAAAAATTGGAGCATTACCAGAAGGTGTACCCGGTGCACCTGCCGGACCAAGATCGAATTCTTCCCAGCAGTATGTTAATGCATCACCATCAGGATCATTTGCAGAGCCGGTTAATGAAAATGGTGTACTTATAGGAATGTAAAATCCACCCGCAGGTACAGAAACAGTTGGGGCACCATTACCTGTATTAGTAATTACTGCACATCCATTTCCACTGCCGAAATTTGTGTAGGCTACTATCTCATCAAAATTAATTGAGTGAAAATAAGGATCGCTGTTGTTTTGTAAATTTTGTGGTGAACAGATTCCGGCATATGCCATAATAGTTGAACCGCTTCCGGGTTCATAAGCTGTTGAAGCATTTCTATTACCTCCACTGCAAGAACCCGCAGATCCGTTAAACGAATGATTACCTGCAAATTGATGACCCATCTCGTGAGCTACATAATCTATATCAAAAGGGTCTCCCACCGGTGCACTTGATCCGGTAACACCACGGGCTTTTAATCCGGTGACACAAATAACTCCAAGATAAGCCACACCTCCGCCGCCGGTACTAAATACATGGCCAATATCATAATTAGCATTTCCGATACGTGCATCAATGGTTGTTTGATTTTGTCCTAACATTGTACTGCCATTGTTATTTGTGTAGGGATCAGTAGATGCATTTGTAAAAATTAAAGTATCATTATTTGCAACCAGAATCATACGGACAGCAACTTCAGTTTCATAAACTCCATTTACACGGTTTACACTTGTAACAACTGCAGCCAATCCCTGCGGTACAGTTCCACCAAAAAATGTAGTATATTCACCTGTTGCCGCAACTGCTAATCTATATGTTCTTAATTGAGGACCCGTTGGAGTGAGGATCATTGATTCCTTTAAATAGTTCAGTTCATTTATTCTACTTTCATCCGAAATAACTTCACATTCAAAAGCAACACCGGATTTATTAAAATCTTTTGTATAATATGAGATATAATTATGAATATCACCAAGGCTGTATGGATCTATAAAAATATTTCCCTCTGCTGTAAAAATCATTGCATGAAATCCGTGCATAGTCAAATCCAATTTTACAG
>DASVGS010000270.1:0-5213 GCA_036379435.1 Ignavibacteriaceae bacterium | reverse complement strand
AGAATTCCTTTAGTAAATGGAAAACTTGAAGGAGTTCTTCTGCAAGTTGATAGTTATGAAGGAAGCAGAAAAGCAAAGTATCAGAAAATGGATGATGACCCGTAGCTATTAAAGTAACATTCTTAATCCCTAAATAGTATCTGATCTCATCCAAGACATAACTACCTTCCGGCATAAACAACATTTGCTCAATACCAAAAATTAATTTAAGTGAAGTAAAACTTTTAGATGATGCTGGTAAATAATTACTAATTTATAACTGCTAATAATTTCAGCGCATTAATTGAATGTTAAAAATAGTGTTGTTATTAAGAATTTGAGTTAGTATAACATTTTTATGAGTGGTGTGATATTTGATTCTTTTCGTACTCAAATTAAATATATAATAATTTTTGCTGATGGAATTATGAAACGCATAATCGGATTTCTGTTCTTGTGTTCATTCCTGCTCTTTTCTCAGACCTACTTAAACATTCTTTTAACTAACAACATCTATAATAATTCTCAAACAAGTCTACTCACAAATTAAATATAAATCATAAATACGATCGTAGAAAAAATCAGAGGAGAAAAAATGAAAAATTTTACTTGGTTTATTAGTTTATTGATTTTTTGTGTTTTTAGTTTACTCGTAAATGCCCAAACAGGTTGGGTTGAACAAACAAATCCGTTGGGAGTTGGTGACACAGCAATTCTTGGTAAGGTTCAGTTTGTAAGCCCCACCGAGGGATGGGTATCAGGAGGGGTTGGTGATTTATTACATACAACGGACTCAGGGTTTAGTTGGACTATAGTTACACCATTTCCAAATGATTCTGTTTGGTGTTCTTCAGACCCGGCAGTGTCTATGTCCTGGGTCAATCAAACTCACGGATGGAAAATTAATTCTTATGGACCGGAGTACGGCAATTCTTACGGAGTAGTAGTTCATAGAACTACTGATGGTGGAAGTACCTGGCAGAAAAAAGATATTTCGAACTCTCCTGGTGACTTTGGATTCCAGATTCAGTTCGTTGATGTAAATACTGGATGGCTCCTTTATTTTAATTTCACCACGCAGGTTGCAACCTTCTTAAAAACTATTGACGGTGGAGATAATTGGCTTCCATTTAACGGAGCAGGTATCTTTTATTTTGTGGATGCAAACAACGGCTGGTCATATTATGGATCAGGTCAAAGCGGTTCTGAGCCTCCATACAAAATACTGCGCACAACAAATGGCGGTAATGATTGGACAGAACAATTTACCGATAACTTACTGGGTAGTTATAATAAAATATACTTTACGGACTTAAATAATGGCTGGATAGTAGGGGATAATGGAAAAGTTCTTAATACAGCTGATGGCGGTGCTAATTGGAATTATATTACAAATAGCGGAATCAATGCAAATGAAAGAAGCAAATCAGTTTTCTTTCTTGATGCAAATACAGGATGGATTTCTTCTAAAGACGATCAGGGTCACGCTTTTATTAAACAGACAACTGATGGAGGTGCTAGCTGGACAACACATGGAACGTTTACGGGATATGGCTCAATTTACAGCATTTATTTTTATGATGCCCAAAATGGATGGGTGACAGGTTTTGACCCGCCAAGCATATATCACTATTCAGGAACAACAGATAATAGCGATCAAATCAACCCTGTTAACGAGTTTGAATTGCAGCAAAACTATCCAAACCCATTTAACCCAGGTACAAAAATACAGTACTCAATAAACAGCAGTAAGTTTGTTAGCTTAAAAGTCTACGATGTACTTGGTAATGAAATTGCAACACTTGTTAGTGAAGATAAACCAGCAGGTAGTTATGAAGTTGATTTTACATCATCCGGTTTAACAAGCGGTGTCTACTTCTATCAATTAAAATCTGGCAGCAATCTCGAAACAAGGAAAATGATTTTAATGAAATAATGTAGATACAAATTAAATAACTTTTAAAATAATATACCGCAGGGCGGCAAAAACTGCGGTATCATTTTTATCTCAACAATAGGTGTTATTATGAAAGTACTTTTATTTGTGTTGCTTTTTCCGGTGCTTGTATCCGCACAATGGACACAAACACAGTTGGGTGATGCTCAAATTGGATACAATATTTATTCATCAGGTACAGAAGTATTTGCTGCAACATTAAATGGAGTTTATTCAACCACAGATCTTGGAAATCCATGGTTTAATATCGGACTTCAAAACCAATTAGTGTTTGATGTGATTACAAGCGGAAAATATATTATTGCTGCAACTGAAGGTATAGGACCCGGAGTATTCCGCAGCTCAGATCATGGAAATAATTGGCTGAACACTGCAGGAATAGCTAATCAAAGTGTTCGGGCATTTGCAAAAAACAGTTCATATGTTTTTGCATGTACCTGGGGCGGAGGGATTTTCAGATCAAGTGATGACGGTGCGAACTGGCAATCTGTAGGTTTAACCAACAAAGGATTTAGATCAATTTATGCAGCAGGCGAAACAATATTTTGCGGTGCTGATAAAATTTATTCGTCTACAGATAATGGAAACACCTGGAGTGACAGACAGTTGCCCTGGCCCGCAGGTGACACCTGGGGTTTTCTATTTAACAACGGAATACTATATGCGTGTGATATGGGATTATATGCCAGTACAGATATGGGTGATACCTGGCAATTAAAATATGGAATAACGTTTGATTCTCTTGGGAATGTAGCTGATACAAAAATATTTAAGGATATCATTTCCTATCAGAATAAATTGATTGCGTCTGTTGCCTTTAATAGCATTATGATTTCTTATGATGACGGAAATAATTGGAATAGTTTTGATGAAGGAATAATGACAGACTGGACATTTTCGGGTTTGGTAATAAAAGGATCATACATCTGGGCGTTAAGAGATTTTTTTGGTAATGCTTATATAAGACCATTAAGTGATATTACTGAAGTTGAAAATGAAAATATTGATTCTGCAAATTCTTTTATACTTAACCAGAATTATCCCAATCCTTTTAACCCAACTACAAAAATCAGTTATCTGTTATCGGAAAGCGGTAATGTAACTTTAAAAATTTATGATGTTCTCGGTAATGAAGTTGCAACACTTGTTGATGAAGAAAAACCTGCCGGTGAATACCAGGTTGAATTTGATGCGTCAGGATTTTCATCGGGCGTTTATTACTACAGGTTACAAACTGAAAGTTATATTGAAACTAAAAAAATGATTTTATTAAAATAAAACATAACAATTATCATTAGTTAGGATTAAAATCCCCTCTTTCATGAGGGGATTTTTTATTCCCATTATCAATTAAATAATAAATAAATATCCCGTGGTTATAACTAATATTTTGTCTGATGATATTTTATCAATTTTTTTTTACGTAAAATAATAGCTAATAATTAATAAAGTTTTGCAGGTTTAATTTATGCGATTCAATAAGATCCTAATAATTGATGATGAACCCGAATTAAGAAATCTGATCAAAAGATTATTAGAGCTAGATGGTTTTTACGTTTTAACTGCTGCTACTTTTGCAGAAGGTATCGAATGTATAAAAAACAACGAAATTGATATTGTTGTTAGCGATGTTAAGTTACCGGATGGTAATGGCATTGATCTTTTGCCAGTTATTAAAAAATATCTTCCTTTTTCTGAAACAATAATTCTAACAGCGTACGGAAAAATTGAAGATGGTGTAAAAGCAATTAAGTCCGGTGCGTTTGATTACATTGTAAAAGGTGATGAAGATAATAAACTACTACTGGTAATTAAAAATGCGCATGAAAAAGTAAAATTAGCTAATCGTATTTCAAATCTTGAAAAAAAAGTTCTCTCAAAATATACTTTTGATAATATAAACAGCAGTTCACAACTTATTGAAGACGCTATTAGTGTAGCAAAAAAAGCTTCAAATTCAACGAGTCCGATTTTATTGGTTGGTGAAACAGGAACCGGCAAGGAAGTTTTTGCCCAATCAATTCACTATGAAAGTAACAGAAGAAATGAACCTTTTGTTGCTATAAACTGCAGTGGTTTTACAAAGGATCTGCTTGAGTCTGAAATGTTTGGTTACAAAGCCGGCGCATTTACAGGTGCAGTTAAAAATAAAAAGGGATTGTTTGAAGAAGCAGACAAAGGAACTCTGTTTCTTGATGAAATTGGTGATATGGATATTGCGTTGCAATCAAAACTTTTACGAGTACTTGAGAATAATACTTTTATAAAACCCGGAGATACAAAAGATACCTATGTTGATGTAAGGATTATTGCCGCAACAAATAAAAATCTTAAAAAACTAATTGATGAAGAGAAATTCAGAGATGATCTTTTTTTTAGAATTAGTGTTATACAGATCAATCTGCCTCCTTTAAGAAAACGCGCGGAAGATATTAGATTACTTGCTGAACTTTTTATTAAAATCTTTTGTGAAAAACTCAAAAAAAATATTCCTTTGATTGACAATTCATTTTACAACAGAATATCAAAATATGATTTCCCTGGTAACACGCGTGAACTAAAAAATATAATCGAAAGAATTATACTATTAAATGATAAACCTGTTTTAACAGAACTTGATCTGCCGGAAGATTTCTTTAAAGTTGATTCAGGAAAATCAGCTCAGGAGGGAATGAGGCTTGAAGAGATGGAGAAGAATCATATTCTTACAGTATTAAAATCTAAAAACTACAATAAGGTTGAAGCTGCTGAAGTACTTGGAATCGGGTTAACTACTCTTTACAGGAAACTTAATGAATATGGATTTTCGGATGAATGAAAAAGCTTAAATATAAAATAATAGTCGGTCTGATATCCATTCTTTTCGTAATATTTCTGTTAAGTCTCACAGGTATAATATCAATTTATTATCTATCAAAAGATTCAGCTGCAATAATAAGAGATAATTACACTTCAGTTGATTTATCCACAAATATGCTTGAAGCGATTGATGCAATTTATTCTTATCAGTTACTAATTAATGAAGCAAAAACTAATGGTACAGGAAATTTAAAATCTTTAAAAGATTCACTTATTGATAATAAAATATACTTTGAAAAAAATCTGAATCGTCAAAAAAATCATATTGCAGAACCCGGGGAAGCGGAAAGCGTTGAAAAATTACTTGGGGCATACAATGCATTTTTGTTAACAATAGAAAGAATCGACAACAATAATCTGAATGTAAATGGGAAGGAATTTGAGAACTTCAAATCAACATACAGTACAACAGTTTCAG
>DASVGS010000269.1:0-3298 GCA_036379435.1 Ignavibacteriaceae bacterium | reverse complement strand
GGGAAATAAATTTTAAATGCTCAAAGCAGAATACTGACATTCTATAAATTCGAATGAGATTTTCAGTATAAGCAATAAAAAAAGCGGATCTAGATTTTTAATTTAGGTCCGCTTTTTTGTAAAAAATTGATAATCAGCTGGGAGAAGTGAATTGTTTTTCTTGGTTTGTTATTTTAGCTTTCAAAATATTGCTTTTCTACAAAATTAGGATCTCAAACAGCATTAACACTGCTCCTTAAAAAGAACCCCTTAGATTTATCTAAAAGGCTTTTTCTGCGGGAAATACACAACTCCTGCTTGTAGGGTAGACTTGCCAAAATAGTTGAAATTAAACCAGAATAGGAGGGTTTCCTGAATATATTGAGAGTAGATAAATTTATTGATGTAAAATATAACTTTGTTAATGCAAATCGAAACAACCATAAAATGAAAAAATTAAATTTATTAATTCTATTAATAATCATGTTTAATTTAGCTAGTCATGCTCAAACAGATTCATTAACAAAAAAACACTCGTTTTTTAGATTAGCCACTGCCTATTTATCAAACAATGCTTATATGGGTAGGCAAAGTGAGACTGTGCAAAGTTATATAACACCTTCTGTTGGCTTTTATCATAAATCAGGTCTGTTTATAAATGCCGCAGCTTCATATATTCCTAATAATGGCTATCAACAATTTGACATGAAGGAACTTAATGAAGGTTACGAAATAAGTAAAGGTAATTTTTATGGTAGCGCTACGGCCACACAGTTTTTTTTTAATGATAGTAGTACAGTTGTTAATTCTGCAATAAACTCTATGGTTGGTTTATCTAGTAGTTACGATTTTAATTTCATCACAGCTAGCGCATCTGTTGACTTTAATTTTCTTAGTAGGACTGATGCAGTAGTAGAAGCAGGCTTAAGCCACTCATTTTCGGTAGCAGACGATAAGTTAAGCATTAGCCCGGCTGTAAATTTATTTGCAGGAACTCAAAATTTTTACCAAGCTTATTATAAGCCCTTTAATGGTTCTAAATCCTCAGCAGCATCTAGAAGTGCGAGGATTTGTTCTTCAAAAGGAAAATCTACTGGAAAAGGCAAGGGCACAACTCAAAATACTACCACATCTTCTAACACTATTGAAGTGCAAAACTATAATCAATTTAAGGTAATGGATTGTGAATTGAGTGTGAATGAAGAATATGAGTATAAAAACTTTATGTTTAGTTTAAGTCCTGTTTATGTAATTCCTGTAAATCCATCTTCTTTAGTGGTTAACAATGTTATAGTTCCTGAAACCTTAAAGCATATATTTAAGGTAGAAATGGGCGTTTGTTACAAGTTTTAGGAATATAGACCTATCACTATTGGATAGATTTCAGTTGGGTTTTTAGGATTAAACTTCAGCAACTTTGTCAATTAAATGATTCCCTAAATGCTAAGGGCGATTGATTTGTTTTTGACTTAAACAATTTGCTGAATGACTGAGGGTGCTCAAACCCTAAATGGTATGCAATTTCATTTATTGATAAGTCAGTGCTTGATAGTTTTTCCTTTGCTAAATCTATTAACCTATCATGAATAAATTGTTTAGTGCTTTGCCCTGTTAGCATTTTTAGCAAATGACTTAAATAATTTGCCGAAATATGTAGTTTTTCTGCAATAAATTCTACTGTTGGAGTTCCTTTAACTGCTAAATCAGCACTGTTAAAATAATCTGTTAGTAAGGTGTCTAACTGATTTAAAATTCTATGATTGTCTTTTTTTCTTGTAATAAATTGGCGATGGTAAAACCTCTCGGTATAGGTAAACAGTAATTCGAGTTCTGCGATAATTACGTTTTGGCTAAAATTATCAATATTCGAATCATATTCCTGTTCTATGTTTTTGATAATAGTTGTAATTTTTTTCTCTTCTTTATCAGATAAAAAGAGCGCCTCGTTTACGTCATAGCTAAAAAATTCATATTGTTTCATTTTTTTTGCTAAAGCGGTTCCCCAAAGGAAATCAGGATGAATTAATAACAGCCAGCCTGTAATTTTTACTTCAACATCTTTTTTAAACTCTACCCTGAGTACCTGTTTGGGTGCCATAAACGAAAAAACTCCTTCGTCAAAATCATATTCCAGTTGTCCGTACTTCACCTTTCCGTTGAATTCTGTTTTTAATGAAATGGAATAGAAATCGAGTTTAAGATTTGTTTTACTTTCAAATGGTTTCCTTTTAATGGATGCGTAATCAATCAAACTAATTAACGGATGCTTAGGTTTGGGTAATTCCATCAATTGATGGAACTGGTTGATCGTTTTTATATTTTGAGTTAGCAACATTTAGAGATTTAATATTTTATCTACTGATTTACTCATCTGATTCAATAAAAAAGCTGGTGCCAATCTACTCAAAATCTTTAATGCTTTTGCAGAACCTGGTGTTATCTCCAGCTGATTCTTTTCAATATTTTTTAGCGTAATGGCTACCAATTTATCGGCATTCATAAATGTTTTAGTATCCACGTCATTGGCAAATTTATCATTCAATGGTGTTTTTACTGCAGGCGCTACCAACTCAAATACTTGAATATTTGTATTTTTCAGTTGTATGCGTAGAGATTTTGTGTAGGAACGAAGTCCTGATTTTGTTGCACCATAAATAGGGGATATAGGGAATGGCACAAGTGCAAGACCAGATGTAACATTGATAATGGCAGCTTTTTTCTGCGTTTTCAAATGTGGCAGAAATTGTTGTACCATTCTAATTGGGCCACACAAATTGATGTCTATTTCTCTTGTAATATCTTGTATATCAATATCTGTGTGGTGCAAATTTATCTTCCGCATTTCTCCCGCATTATTGATAATTATATTAAGGTTCGGAAATTGAGTAATTACTTCTTCGTAAAGTTCAGTTATTGCTTTTGGATTGCTAACGTCATTTTGAAATGTATGAACTTTAGGAAATTGTTTTTTAGTTTCTTCCAGTTTCATTTGATTTCTTCCTGTAATAATAACGGTGTTTCCCAATGCAATCAACTGTTTTGCGAACTCTAGCCCAATGCCACTTGTCCCGCCAGTAATTAAAATTGTATGATTATTTAAGTTCATTTGTTCCTTTTTATGTTAATATAAAGTTCCGCAACAAATAAAAGTTTTTTGTGTTCAAATCTGTCTTTTTGGTAGTCAAATCTGATAATGTCTCATCCTAAAATAACGTTACAGTTTTTACAAAGTAAAGCTTTAAGCAATGTGGTACGTTCAAGATACTGTGACCAGTAAGTCGTGGCATTTGAAATGTAATCCATTTGCACCGCATTGCCT
>DASVGS010000268.1:0-14881 GCA_036379435.1 Ignavibacteriaceae bacterium | reverse complement strand
TATTTCAGTTATACTTGAATGCTTATTTCAAAATTAAAACATATATCCAACACCAAGATTTATCGATGTGGATTCTATATCGCCTAATTCCTGTTTGTTAATGCCATAATCAAATTTAAAAACAATATTCTCGATTGGTTTTACAGAAGCTCCGATAATCAATTGTTGAATATGGTATTGCTTTTCAAGATCACCACCGGTTTTCGTTTCTGCTGCTGTGTTGATATTTGAATATCTTATGAAAGGAATTATTTGTGTTTTAATATCAAAAAGGCTGCTTATATTATATCCCAAATCTATATAATAACCTCGTGATGATTTGATCTCCTGGTTATCGTAAGAAATATTTCCAAACTCAAAAACACCATAGAAGTTATGATTATTATATTGTGTATGAAGTTCAGCAAGGTTTACCGGTACATTGACACTATCACCTTTTGCTTTGTTAGTTGTAAATGATACACCAACTTTCAAACCCGGAATATTTAGATAATCCAATCGAAAATTATATAACAAATTATTCGCATCTGCTTCAAAACCTTTCTGTCTGCCACCTCTAATTCCTGATCCAGGTTTAAAATTATCGGCATTCAACCCTTCCATAATAACAACTTTGTAATCGAATCCCTCTATAAATCCATAGAATGCAATACCGTTACCAAACCAGGTTGTTGGAATAATATTTTTATGGTAATCTGGTCTTTCCACTCCAAAGAATAATGGTGGTTCGTGATATTCATTTAATAATCCGATTGACGGTAGAATAACACCTGCCTGAAATCCAAAATACTCTGCATGATGATAGTTTACGTATGCTTGCTCAAGTTCAAGTTCTCCCTGCCCTTCAGCAACAAAATTATGCTCTAATTCTAATTCAGCTTTAATTGACCAATCTTCCGAAAAACTATGTCCGAAGAATAAAACGAATCTATGGAAGTCCAATGTTTTAGTTGCCTCCGATTGGTCTGCTTTAAAATAGTTATAGTGTAGTTCTCCATATCCGCCTATAGTTGTTTTAGGCTCAAAAAAATTCATTTCCTGTGCATAATTGGTTGAATTGAACATAAAAATCGATAATAAAAAGAAAAGTAAGTAACGTAAATTTGTCATATTTGATCTTTCTTAATAATTGATACTTGAATAATTTTATTTTTATTAAGATTTAATCTAAATAATAAAGAAGAATGAATCAACCTCTTCTTATATCACTTTTCTGAATTATTCGATAATTGGGTAAACCAATCGAAAATCTAAGTTGATAAATTAGAATGCATCCGATGTAAATTGGGTGGGTTGAATTGCAACAAACAGAAGTAAACAAGATTAAATTAAAATTATTTTGAAAAATTTTTAACTAAAATAATTTCATTCATTAAATAGCTATAAAATAAAAAAGGCTGAAATCTTTCGATATTCAGCCTTTTAATGTGGGCCCAGATGGACTTGAACCACCGACCCTCTGATTATGAGTCAGATGCTCTAACCAACTGAGCTATGAGCCCATTTTTTTAAGCGCACAAAAATAGTGTATAATCTTACGTAAATCAAGAAATTATTGTTGTCATTGATTTAGTAAACCTTTTATTTTTTTTATTGTCAAAGGTGCTGATCCTTCATAATGATTATTCACATTTACAAATAGATCTATATTCCTTGATTTTATTATCTTAAATAATTCAACGAGTCTGTTTAATTCTGCAGTTCTGTCGATATAAATTTTGTTCCATTTTTCATTGCTTAGTTTTTCAATACCGCTTCTATCAGGTCCATGCAATCTGAAAATCATCGCACCATTAAACTTATCTATAAACTTATTGCAGGTTTCAACTACTGGGGGCATATAATAACCCTCAAGCAGAACAGGAATTATTTTCAGCTGTGATAAAAATTCAAAATATTTTTTATTAAGATAGTTTGGATTTCTGATTTCAATCCCGATGGGGTAATTATGATGGGACACTTCTGAAATAAAATCATAAATCATATTTTGGAAAATATCCTGTGAAGAAATTTTATCTTTATTTAGATATTCAAACTGAAATATTAAACAACCAACATTTTCTTTAATGATATCAATGGAATCCAAAAATTCTTTATACAAATCGCGTGAAAGGAAGTAAGGATTTTTTGATAAATCATCTGATTTATTTTTTCTGTAAAAATGGGTGAGAGTAATGGAATTTGGGACTTTGATGGTAAATAAAAAATCTTTAGGAACTGAATTTTTATATTCGGTAACAACTTTTTTTTGAGGTAATACAACTTTTGATTCAGTATATAACGACCAAAACCACTGATCTATTTCAACAGTATCAAGATGTTTTGAATACTCCTGCAAATAGTTAAAGCCATCAGACTCAGGATAAATTAATCCTTTCCACGATTCGTATTTCCAACTACACGTACCAAATCTTATACTGCTCAAATGATCATTCAATCTTAGTTGAGTCAATCATTAAACTATCTTTATAAATTCTAACGATGCTTAGATTTCCCACGGAATCATAACTTTTCCATTCACCATCTCGAATGCCATTTAGAAAGTTTCCTTCTTCCATAATTTTTCCCTTAGGATTATACCAAATCCATTTTCCGTTTGGAATATCATCATCATAATATCCGGATGTTTGAAGAGATCCATCTGAAAAATAATACTTCCACTCACCAACATTTTTATTACCCTTCATTTTTCCGATCATCTGAATTTTTTGGTTAGGGTAATAAATTATAAATTCTCCCTCTTTAACACCATTTAACACATCATACTCTACAACCTGATCCAAAGCTTTTGACTTATTCCTTCCGGTAAAAGGAACTTTAGCAGTTGAATCAGCGTATAGAAGACCATCACGTAAAAATAATGGAGTCGATTTACCATCTGCAGGTATATTAATATTAGTTTTACATCCAGATAAAGTAATAACTGCAATAATTATGATGAATAGATTTTTCAAATTTCCTCAAGTTTGTTTTTATAAAAATTATTTTGATAATTCTGAATAAGCTTCGATTAACTTCGTTTTCGTTTCAAGCAGATCTTGAGATATTACTTTTACCTCACCTATAACCGGCATAAAATTAGAATCACCGTTCCATCTTGGCACTATGTGAAAATGAATGTGATCCTCTATTCCTGCACCGGCTACTCTGCCTATATTTACCCCTATATTAAAACCATGTGGATTGAGCACTTTGCGAAGCGCTTTTTCTGCTAGTTGAAGTTTCTGAAATATTTCAGACAATTCTAACGAACTTAATCCTGCAAAATCGTTTATATGTTTTTTGGGTACAACCATCAAATGGCCGTTATTATAAGGATAAAGATTAAGTACTGTAAAAGTAAGTTCGCCCATATTTACTATAAGATTTTCGCTATTGTAAATATCCAGCGATTGCATAGTGCAAAAAATGCATTCAGACTCACTATTATCAGATTTAAATGAATCAATATATTTTGAGCGCCAAGGGGACCAAAGTTTTTCCATTGTGTACCTTAAATTAAAAAGGCGGAAACTTGTTCCGCCTTAAAATTACTTATCCTCTTCACGGGATTTATTGTACTCATCAATAACTTTTTGTTCAACATCCTTCGGAACTTCTTCGTAATGAGAAAATTTACGTTTATGTACTCCGCGGCCTTGTGTTAAACTACGTAATTGTGATGAATATTTATAAAGTTCTGAGAGAGGTACCTGCGCTTTAATAATCTGAAAATGACCATCGGAATCCATTCCTAATATTTTACCACGCTTACTTGAGATATCTCCCATAACATCACCCATATATTCATCAGGTACAATTACTTCCACTTCATAAATTGGTTCCAGCAAACATGGTTTGCATTCCAAAAATCCTTTTTTAAAGCACTGTGCAGCAGCTAACTTGAATGACATTTCATCAGAATCAACATCATGATAGGAACCGAAGTGCAATGTAGTTCTAACATCAACAACCTGATTGCCTGAAAGAACACCTTTTGCCATAGTTTCGACTATTCCTTTTTCAACTGCAGGAATAAATCTGCCGGGAACAACACCACCAACTATTGCATTTACAAATTCAAAACCAGTTCCGCGTGGCAGCGGTTCCATTTTAAAGTGAACGTGACCATACTGCCCTCTTCCGCCTGATTGCTTTTTATGTTTATATTCAACGTCATCAACTCTACCTTTAATTGTCTCTCTGTATGGGATTCTTGGTTCCACAAGATCAACATCAACTTTATATCTTTCTTTTAATCGTTTGGCAGCAAGTGAAAGTTGAAGTTCACCCTGTCCGGAAATAATAGTTTGTGAAATTTCAGGATCAAATTTTACATTAAAAGAGGGATCTTCTTCATGCAGTGTATGCAATCCTGATGCAATTTTATCTTCATCACCTTTTGCTTTAGGAAGTATTGCACTTCTTATTACTGCCTCAGGAAAATCAATTGGATTAATTATCACAGAAAGATTTTTTGAAGCCAGAGTATTATTTGTATGTGTGTCTTTTAACTTTACAACTGCTCCAAAATCTCCGGCAGAAATTTGTGAAACATCTTTTCTGTTTCTTCCGTTTAATATTGATAGCTGGCTCAATCTTTCAATTTTACTGTTTGATTCATTCAGCAGATCTAGACCTGCTTTTACTGTTCCGGAATAAACTTTAAAGAGTGAAAGCTCACCAACATGCTGCTCTGCCAGTGTTTTAAAAACAAACATAACAGGTTCACCATTTGGATCAGGTTTGACAAGCACTTTTTCTGTTTTTCCGGCAAGTGTTGCTTCTTCACCCAACCGGTCTGCAGGTGAAGGAAAATATGATGCGGCAAAATCCAAAAAATTATTAACACCAATAGCTTTTGTGGATGATACTGCAAAAACCGGTGTTAAACTTCTTCCAAGAATAGCGGCTTTTAATCCTAATTCTATATCACTATCACTCAATGATCCTTCTTCAAAATATTTATTCATCAGTTCTTCATTCGTTTCAGCAATCTTTTCAATAAGTTCTGTATGATATTCTTCAGCTTTAGCTTTTAATTCTGCAGGGATTTCTGATTCAGTTATTTTTTTGGATCCGGTATCCCCGTAATTGTAGGCTTTCATTTTAAGAACATCAATAACTGAGTTAAAAGTTATCCCCTCTTTTGAAGGAAAAGTTATTACGATAGCACCACTTGTTAATCTTTCTTTTGATTTCTCAACTGTTTCGCCAAAAGAGGAATGTTCATTATCAACTTTATTAATAATGATAGCAGAAGGGAGAGCAAATTCATTTACAAACTTGCCGCTTACTTCTGAACCAACTTCCACACCTTCTGCAGATTTTAAAACCATTACCGCAGTGTCACAAACTTTCATTGCTGATTTTACATCACCAATAAAATCCGAGTAACCTGGAGTATCTAAAATATTTATCTTTTTATTATTCCACTCTATGTGCATTAATGAAGTAGAAATAGAAATTTGCTTTTCAATTTCATTAGAAGTGTAATCAGAAACGGTGTTGCCTTCTAAAACATTTCCAATCCTGTTGATTTCACCAGCTGTATACAACATTATTTCTGAAAGTGAAGTTTTACCACTGCCGCCATGACCGATTAAAGCAATATTACGAATAGATTCTGGTCCGTACTCTTTCAAGGGAATTCCTCCTAAAATTTTTAAGGTGAGAATTAAAACGATTACTTATTTTTGAAGTTTCTCCAAAATGATTCAAATCCTACTCCGATAGCGTGGATATTTTTAATAAACGGAACTATCGCATCTTCAAGACCACTTCGGATTTTATTTTCAATATTTAATATTTTATCAGCCCGCTCTCTAAAATCTGTAACAATAGATCTTGATATTTTAAATTGATCTTTAGCTTCAAAGGTAATTTTATTAATGTTATCAGAAAGTTCAAGAGTTGATTGAATAAGCGGCTTAAGACTGGCAGTTAATTCTTTTACATCATTATTAATAGATTGCACTGATTTAACAATTTTACTTAAATAGAAAATCAGTGCAATACAAAGTGCAGAAGCTGAAATAATTAATACAATTGTAAATATTTGTATTGTATCCATTATTTTATCTATGAATTTTTAGCTTCTTTATAAGCATCAAGTCCAGCTTTTACTGATGATTTAATTCTATCAGCTTCGGTTTCAAATTTTTCTTTACCAGTTGTAAAGGCATCTGTAGTTTTTACTTTAGCATCTTTAAAAACTTTCTCAGCATCCTTTAAAATATCTTCAGATTTTGATCTTGCATCGTGAATAATTCTTTCAGATTTTTTCTTACCTTCGTTTATTAATTCACGTGCTTTATCCTTGGCTTCAGCCAGATATTTTTCAGCTTCATCAAGATACTCTTCAGATTTTGATCTTATATCTGACCTTAGTTCTTTACCGCTTTTAGGAGCTGTTAACAGTGCAACAACAGCACCAATTGCACCACCGGCTAAAAATCCTATAAAGAAACCTTTGGCGAGATTATTTTCGTGTGACATGTTAAACTCCTTTCATTTAAAAATTGCCTGACAAAATATATCTATAGGGCTTTGTAAAATCAAGGTAAAGTAACGATTTGAAGAGAATTAATAGTAATTTGAACAGCGAGTCTCGGATGAGTAAAAATTTACAGATAATTATCAGTTTTGATGCTTTGTTAACACAAAACTATACTCTATTCCACAGTTTGAGTATTAGATTCCATTACAATTCTGCCGAATCTCTTTTGGTAAAATATCAAACTGATTGCCCCAACCAGCACAGCAAACCATAATGTAACTGCACGTACAATAAATGTTGCAGCAAAAGCACTGTGTTCTGATAAACCTTTTTGAACTAACATTAGAGTCAGAGATCCCTCTGTTACGCCTAATCCACCCGGTAGCATAGACAATGCGCCAACAATTGTGGCAAAACTATAGCTAAAGAAACTCCAAAAAATATCAATTTTAATTTCAAAGTTTGTTAAAATCAGGTAGTAGCCAAAACATTCAAATCCCCAGGAAATAACACTAAGTAGCGTCATTAAAAGTAAAGGTCCAACAGATAATAATTTAGACGATGATTCATAAGCAGTACTGATTTTTTGAATATATTTTGAGAGAAATCTATTCTTTGACAAAAGTGAAATAATTTTTTCAAATAATCTTTTATTCGTGATTATTACTAATCCTAAAATCATTACTATTCCAATTATAACAATGATACCCTTTCCGTAATCATAATAATATGCTCCGGCAAGAGCAAGAATTGTTAAAGACAAAAAATCAGTTGCACGTTCTGCAAAAACTATTGGAGCAGTTTTACTTATTGAAGTGCCATTTACCTGTTTTACCAGGTAGGATTTTAATAGTTCACCCATTTTACCGGGAGTAACACTCATAATTAATCCAGACATGAATATTGAAAGTGAATCTATAAAATGCAGCTTTACCTGAATTATTTTTAGATAATATCCCCATTTAAAAAACCTTGAAAGATAATTTCCAAAAGAAAGTAAAAGTAATAAGGGTAATAGAAGCCAGTTAAAATTTCTGAATGAGGTTATCACCTTTTCGTAATCAGCATATATTAGAAATGCCAGATACATTATTGCTGCAATAGCAATCGAAATAAAGATCCTATTTTTAATCTTGCTGAACAACTACATCACCTTTAACAAGGCATGATAAAATTTAGCGAGCGGTAACCCGACAACATTATAATAACATCCATTAATTTTCTGTATAAAAACCGCACCAAAATCATCTTGTATTCCGTATGCTCCGGCTTTATCCATTGGACTGCCTCCTTGAATGTATTCTTCAATTTCGTCATCGGTTAGCATACGAAAAGTAACTTTAGTTTTTTCATATTCTGTGATAGTTCTATTGTTAGCAGAGTTATAAATAGAGTATCCCGTGTAAACGGTATGAGTTTTACCACTTAGCAACCTTAATATTCTATATGCGTCTTTCTTGCTTTCTGGTTTACCAAGTATCATTTTATTTAATACAACTATTGTATCCGCTGTGATAATAATACCATTTTGTACTTTCTCTTTTGCAAGATCAAGTTTTTCTTTGGATAATCTTACAACTGCTCTGGATGGGATTTCATTTTTATAAATCTTCTCATCCATATCAACGCTAAAAGATTTGAATTTAAGATTTAACTGGGTTAGTAATTTTCTTCTTCTTGGGGATTTTGAAGCAAGAAATATTTTTGATGAAGAATTAATCATATAGAGATTTAATTTCTGTTCCCGGAAAATAGTGATTTAAAATTTTTCTGTATTCAATACCTTTTTTAGATTGCCCGATCGCCCCCCATTGACATAAACCAACACCGTGTCCATTCCCCTTTCCGTTTATTATTATATTTCTTTCAGCATCGATACTGACATCAAATAGCGTGCTTTTTAGTATTGATTTATCATCACTGCTACGAATTATACTTCTTATAGAATTACCTTTAAGAAAAATAGTTTTTTGGATTTCATTTCCATCGTTAACAATTATATTGAGTTCATTTACTCTTCCAGATTCAAATCTTGATTCTATCAAAATATCTGAAACAAAATAGTTTTCGTTTTCAATAAGCTTAGCTTTGAATAATCTATTAATAAATGTTGACTCTGAATATTTTTCCGTCCATTCAAATCTTGGTGAAATTTTACAATAAGGTTCATTCCCGTCTTTTAAACTAATCAGATATGGGATGGAATTGTTACCAAATACATTCTGCACATTTTCAGTTTGTCCGCCGCAAGTTGAATGATAAAACATTACAGCAGGACTATTTTCATAAAATAATAATTGACCTTCTGTTTCATCAACAATATTGTTTGTTATTTCAGACTCACCATCAACACCGCCATACACCTGATCTTTCGTATCCGAATAAATATCAAAAAAATCTTTTTTCTCGGTTAATTTATTATAAGCATAAGTTCGAATACAAATGGAGAATGCTTTTAGTGCATCATAATTTTCACTTCCCTTACCAATAGGCATTTCTTTTGTCATAACTCCTTTTACATAGTCCTCTAAACCAATCTGGTTAATCTGAATAATCTTAGAATCGCCTATAAAGATATTTATTCTTCCACGATATCTTTTATTATTAATTTTAATTATTTCTGATTGATCAGTGGGTGTAATTATGAATCTATCTGAGTTAAACGATCTATTTCCAATTATCAGGTTCAGATCTGTTGTGTTATTTATAAACTTTAATTTATTACCAGAATTTACAACAGCTATTACTCCATCTTCATCCGAAATACTGATCGTACCGTTTACAGAAATTATTAAGTCATTATTGGCATCACTTAAAAGTACTCGTATGCCATCGGATTCATTAATTTTGATATCGTTGTTACGGGTAAATCGTTTACTTGATGAACAACCAATTAATAAAATTAGGATTAATAAAAAAGAAAGATTTTTGGAATAGATAAAAAGAAATTTAAAAAAGCTTTTGAGGTTTATTACGGGAGCGTGATTCACTATTAATTATCTGAACATCGCCTTGATACTGCCCCAGGTTCTTTTAACAGTTGAAATGCTGTGGGAGACTGTTGTTTCGTGTGAGTATGTAACCTGTCCACTGTTATCAACAATTTTTAATCTATATACAAATATTATATCGTTGGTTTTATAGGCATTCTGGTCAGTAAAAGTATAATAAGAATTGCTGCCTTTTGGAGAAATGGTTGCAATTTCCATAAAAGAACTTTGAGGAGTTTTTCTTTCAATTATAAATTTTTGAAGATTAGTTTCCTCACCTGTCTGCCATTCGAGCCTTACATCATCAGCTTCGCTTCTGCCCTGAAAATATTCAATGTAAGCGCCGGCATAAACTGTGGCGATCAGCAGAGATACTATAGCTATTGTCGATAATTTCATTTTCACGTCGGAAATATATTCCCAATATCAAAGATTGTCAAGCTTTATGAATAAGTTTTTCTAAATATTTAAATGGGTTCTGTCAACTCATTTGTGCAATATATAGTCAACAATCAAATAATATATAATATTCTTTTCGATGAAAAGATTGAGTTTCTCAAAATTTTATATCCTGATTTTTGTTAATCCAGTTTCATTGGGATTTTAATATGCCAATCTTTTGAATTAAATTTTGTTAAAATAACTACCGAATAAATGATTATATACCCCGGTAATGCTAACCAGGCACCCATCAAACCCAAATTTAAAACAATACTTAGCAAGTATGATAGAGGCACAAATATGAATAAATTCGTCATCATTTCAGCTTTCATAACATACACCGTTCTGCCGCCGGCTTGTAAACCATTTGCAAGTACAACTCCAGTTGCATAAAATATTTGTGCAAAACCGGCTAACCTAAGTGATGATTTTGCAAGCTCAATTATGCTCCAATCATTAGTGATAATTAATAAAACGTATTGAGGTACAGAAATGAATATAATGCCTAAAATAATCGTATAGATAGTTGCAACTTTTGCTGTCTCAAATCCATATAATTTTGCCAGAGAAAACTTTCCCGCACCAAGATTATTTCCGACAAGAGTTTGAACAGCTATACCAAATCCAAAGAGCGGAAGAAAAGAAATAAACAATGTGGAGATAATTGCCTGAGTAGCAGCTTGTTCTTTTGTACCTATTATTCCTGTAATGGCAACAAAACTTAAAAATCCAATCAACACAAAAACATTTTGAAACGAAACAGGTAATGATATTTTGTAAATACCTTTAATTATTTCTTTATCAATTTTAAAATGCCTGAAGTTCTGATATTTATTTCTGTAAACAGGCAGAAGTATTACTATCAAATAGAAAACAACATCACTAAACGTTGCCAGCGTAGATCCCAAACCGGCACCCGCTAATCCCATTCGCGGCAATCCAAATGATCCATAAATAAACATGTAATTAAAAATAATATTAAATAGATTTGTTAAAATTCCTGAGATCATAAAAATTTTAGTTTTACTTATTCCGAAGAAAAAACCGCGATATGAAACAGAAATTAAAAAAAATGGTATGCCAAGAAATCTGTAAAAAAGATATTGAGAAGCATAGTCCCCAACTACCTCGTCCGATGCAAAAAAATGCGCAATGGGTCCGGATAGTGTAGCGCCGATAGCGGCCACTACTCCACCAATAAGCAGAGAAACTATAAGCGAATTATTTAAAGTATTGCCACATTCTAAATAATTTCCCTGGCCGAATCTTCGGGCAACTATTACGTGAGTGCCGGTTGCTAAACTTGAAAAAAAACTGACCAATGCCCAGGTTGCAAGCACACCAATTCCCATTGCAGCAAGCGCATAAGTTGCTTCATCTAATCTTCCAACCATAGCTGAATCCACCAGTGAAACGACCATTTGAGTTGATAATCCTGCAATAGCAGGTAATGCAACTTTTAGGATTTTTTTATAGTAACTATTAATTGGTAATAAATTCATTAATGGAAAAATAAGGATAGTTATTTAAGATAAAAATTTAGAGTTAAGAATAGGATTTAGATATTTTTATAATATACTATAAAAAATATGTGGAGCTAAGCGGGATCGAACCGCTGACCTCTTGAATGCCATTCAAGCGCTCTCCCAACTGAGCTATAGCCCCTTAATTACGTTTCAAAAATAATTATGTTTAAGTCAAGAATCAATTACTTTTACTTT
This sequence comes from Ignavibacteriaceae bacterium, assembly GCA_036379435.1. Taxonomy (GTDB): domain Bacteria; phylum Bacteroidota; class Ignavibacteria; order Ignavibacteriales; family Ignavibacteriaceae; genus IGN3. Next base: position 3,251 of record DASVGS010000268.1, on the reverse strand, counting down.
TAGTAGTTCCATAAATTTGGCTTTGATTCAAGAATATCAGCATATACTTTAAAAATAAAAATTTATTTTAATTATGAAATTTCTTTCATTAATAATTATTTCCGTGTTGATCTTAATCGCTTGCGATGACACAATCACCGTTGAAAATGTTGATAATAAAATAATTCCATCAAGTAATGTAAGTTTTGCTGAACACATTTATCCAGTATTGCAAGTTAAATGTGCTTTCTCCGGATGCCATAGTAATGTCAATCCAGAAGCTGGATTAGATCTAACATCCTGGTCCGGAGTTACCGCTGATCCTACGATTGTATTTCCGGGGCAGCCAGATCTAAGTAAACTGGTTTGGGCAATCGAAGGAAACAAACCACCGATCCAACCAATGCCGCCAATTGGTTACAGATCATTTACACAAAATCAGGTGGAAGGAATGAGAAAATGGATTGAAGAGGGTGCACTGGATAATTAATTATATCCATTTCATTTCTTTATACCATTTGCAGGTTCTTCTAATTCCATCTTCAATAGAAATTTTCTGTCTGTAATTAATATCCCGCATAGCTTTGGATGTATCGCAAGTCCAGTATTGCTGAGTGATGTCTTTGGCTTTTTCGATATTAAGTGTTGCAGGTTTGCTGCTGAACATCGCAAAGAATTGAGCTACAGCGGCTATTGCATAAACCATAAAATGCGGAACTTTAATTATGATAGGTTTTTTATTTAAAATTTTTGATGTAATCGAATTTATCTCCTGCCAGGTATAAAACTTTTCTGAACCAATAAAATAAATCTCCCCTTTTGCTTTTGCACTCATCGCTGCTAAATAAAATCCTTCTACCAGATCCACAGCATGAATTAAGCTTAATTCTTTTTGACTAAAACCGATAGTAGTAGTTAACCCTTTGTTAAATGTTTGAAAGTAGATAAAAATTTCTGTGTCTCTTTCACCATAAACAGCCGGAGCCCTGCAAATTGTTATCGGCAGTTTATCCTTAAATGATAATACTAATTCTTCTTCTGCAAGTTTACTTCGTCCATAAGTAGTAATAGGATTGCATTCTGTTTCTTCATTTACCGGATGATCTTTGGTTGAAGGTCCGGAAACTGTTTGGCTGCTAACAACTAAAAATCTTTTTATAGTGCTGATATTTTCGAGTGCGATTTCCAGCAGATTTTTTGTTGTATCAACATTTCCTTTAAAATATCCTTCTTTAGTTTTTGATTTTACAACACCTGCTACGTGAAAAATGTAATTGGCATCTTTAAAAGCTTTCCTTAATCCATCTTTATCAAATAAACCGGAATCAATAATTTCAACAGGCTTACCTTCCAACCATTTTAAATTGCTAGATTTTCTTACAATACATCGTACTGTCAATCCTTTCGATAATAGATTATCCACAAGATGGCTGCCAACAAATCCGTTTGCGCCCGTAACTACTGCTATTTCTTGAGTTTGCATAATTGTCTTTATTTGTTTTTAAGGCTAAATAGATATAAATTTTGCGCGCAATTTAATAAAAAGTCGAATCAGTTTTCTTTATACACATCAGTTCAGGAGGAATTTTTGGATATTTTTAAGAAGTGCTATGAATTTACGCGGGCGGACGATATTAAAGCATTAGGTGTTTATCCTTACTTTAGACCAATCGAAGAAAATGAGGGTCCGGTTGTTCAAATTGAAGGTAAAAGAATCATAATGGCGGGATCAAATAACTATCTTGGATTAACGGGTCATCCTCATGTTAAAGAAGCTGCAATAAAAGCAGTTGAAAAATATGGAACAGGTTGCTCGGGTTCCAGGTATCTGACCGGAACTTTAGATCTGCATATTGAATTAGAAAAAAGATTAGCAAGATTTTTTAACACCGAAGCTGTTCTATTGTTTAGTACAGGTTATCAATCAGCTCAGGGTGTCATTCCAACTCTAGTTCAAAGAAACGATTTTGTTATTTCAGATAAAGATAATCATGCGTGTATTGTTGCAGGCACACTTATGACCAAAGGTGCTCTTGGTGGTTTAGTAAGATACAAACACAATGATATGGAAGATTTGGAAAAAACAATTTCTAAACTTCCACCTGATTCAGGTAAACTGATAGTTTCTGATGGAGTTTTTAGTACAGGCGGTGAAATTGTCGATCTACCTCATCTGATGCAAATTGCAAAAAAATATGATGCAAGAGTAATGATAGATGATGCTCATTCGGTTGGTGTTATTGGTAAAGGTGGAAGAGGAACCGCAAGTGAATTTAATCTTGAAAAAGAAGTTGATCTTACGATGGGTACGTTCAGTAAAACATTTGCATCTTTAGGTGGATTTGTGGCAGGATCAGAAAGAGTAATAAATTTTCTTAAACATTTTTCATCTGCATTGATATTTAGTGCATCCCCTACCCCTGCTTCTGTTGCTTCTGCTTTGGCTGCTCTTGATATACTTGAAGCTGAGCCTGAAAGGGTTACAAAGTTGATTGAAAATGCTGATTATATGAGAAAGAATCTGATAGCAAAAGGTTTTAATGTAATTAATGGCAGAACTGCAATTGTTCCTGTAATAGTTGGTGATGATTCATTAGCTTTTCAAATGTGGAAATATTTATATGATAACGGAGTGTTTGTTAATGTTTTTATATCACCTGGAGTACCTCCCGGAAGACAAATGATGAGAACAAGCTACATGGCTACTCACGAAAAAGTTCATCTTGATGAAATACTTTCTGTCTTTGAAAAAGCAGGAAAGCAAATAGGACTTATTTAGTATTTGATAATATTTTCTTAAAGCATACTCATTTGAGTATGCTTTTTTTATATAGGAATAACAATGCAAGACATAAATATTAGAAAAGTTGAATCAAAATCTGACCTTAACACCTTTATAAAATGCCAGTGGAATTTTTATAAAAATGATCCGCACTGGGTTCCGCCTCTTTTAATGGAACGAAAAACATTATTAAATAAGGACAAAAATCCTTTTTTCCAGAATGCTAGTGCAGATTACTTTATTGCCGAACGTAATGGTGAAATTGTCGGCAGAATTGCAGCAATTAAAAATGATGTTCATCTAAAATATCATAATGATGATTCAGGTTTTTTTGGATTCTTTGAATGTATTAATGATCAAAATGTTGCAAATGCATTGTTTGACACCGCGAAAAAATGGTTAAAAGAAAAAGGACTAAAAAGAATGCTTGGTCCTGCAAATCCATCAAGTAATGATGAGTGGGGAATGCTTCTTGAAGGATTTGACGATA
>DASVGS010000267.1:0-4532 GCA_036379435.1 Ignavibacteriaceae bacterium | reverse complement strand
TCTCCGTCAAATGAAAAAGACCATGAACTTGCTACTCCTGCTCTGTATAAAGTTGAACCATAACCAGAAAGTATACGTTGAAATACCTGGTTGCCGTTCTCCGCTATGTTTAAAGTCAATCCAGTTGGGGAACCAACTGCGAATCTAAAATTATAATTAATTGGACTGCCGCTAATTCTTCCATTAAGGCTATTGGTATATGTTCTGGAAGTAACAGAAGATGAAAAATCATCACCAAAAAACTGACGACCGGTTTTACCAAGATTAATTTTATCAACTTCCCAATCCGCAAAAGCCTGGGTAGAATTTTGAATAAACACTGGAGTAGTATTTAAACCCGGTTTATCAACCATTCTTTTGCCATTGGTACCGCCGGAGGTAATCCAGTAATAATTTTTTTGAGAGTATGGATTAACAGCTCTTCTAATACTAACTCCGTCACTGGCATAATCCCAAAAACTGCTTCCTCTTCCATAGAACAAAATATAATCCTCATCGTCAAATCTGCCATCATCCTGTCCAACTACCACAATTGCATTTTCAACAAGATCGATTGGTCTGGGTGAATCTATATTTTCGGGATAGGGTTTGCCGCCGTTGTTATAAATTTTAATAGTTCTTGGATCAACACTATTCGCATCAATTCCGTATGCAGCCAAATTTGCTTTAGTTAATTTATAGATGCCTTCTTCAGGTGTTTCAAATTTTACCCACTTACCTGTTGAAAGTACACTATTGGGTACAATAACCTTGTTTAATTTTTTATTACTGTTTTGATTGTTCCAGTATTTTGCTACATCATAATTAATTAATAATCCATCCAGCAGATCATCTGCCGGTTTTGGAGATATGGATCCATTATTACTAAAATTTATTTTAAATATTATTTTATTATAAATTTTAATTTTATTTAGAAGTGCATCAAACTTTATTGGATTAATACTTATAGTTTGAACAGGTACATTTCTTACCAAACCAAAATCACCAAAAGCCACAAGATCATCATCGGACTTGAAATTATTGTACTCAGAATTTTGTTTGTATTCAAAAGAAGATCCAAGTGTATCACTTACCGGTGTGGGAACAGGAATAATCTGACCGGTTAATTCTTTATAAAATGATGAAAGTACTTCAATCGTATTTCCAAATTCTGATGGCACACCAACATTAATATTTCGCTCCGTAATTGTAGGGTTACCCCAATCATCATAATTTTTAAGTGAGCCGGTTCGTAATTCCATTTTTCTATAAGATTTTCCATCTACTGTAATGAATGAAGTATCAGTATAAACCGGTGAATATTCGATAGTTATAGAATTAAAATCGGAAGATAAAACTTTGAGTTCCTGCTGGGGATATAAAAGAGATGCAACTGTTAGGAATAGTAAAATAAAGATCTTGCTATGCATTTCAATCAAACTAATTATGAATGGATTTTAAATTTGGTTCCGATTTTTTAATGTAGCAAGGATCTGTAAAAGTTTCTCCTAAATTTTAGACAAAAATGCTACCTATTTATCTAATAGTCAAGTCTTTATATCAGTTGCGTTTTTCTAAGATCGGCTAATAATTGTCTTGTATCCACAAAAAACATCGGTAAAGTCTGTCGTTCAAATTTTACTTTTTTATCTTTTCCTATTAGGATTAGTTTTCGCTTGTTATTGCTCAATAAATTTATGGCACCAAAATACTTGCTTACTTTTTTATCAGGGTCGCTTAAAATAGGAAAATCTATTTTATTATTCTCACAGAAAGAACTATGCGAATCCACGGGCTCTATATTTATGCCAACAATCCTTATCCCAAATTTACCAAGCTCTTTTTGGTTTATTGAATAATCAACTAATTGTTTTGTGCAAACCGGAGAATTATCTTTCGGATAAAAAACGAGTAAGAGATCAGATTCAAGATTCTCATACAAATCGAACTGATTATTGAATTGATCTTTTAGTTGAAAATTTTCAACCGGTTTTCCGATTTTCATAAACCCAGGAGTTCTTTATTCCTCTTCATAGCTTCGATACAAAAACCAATGTGTTCTTCCAACGGAACATTAATTTCGATTGCACCGTTTAAAATATCATCACGATTAACCGCACGGGCAAATGCTTTATCTTTCATTTTCTTTTTTACAGAACCAACTTCCACTTCATCAATTGATTTGGACGGACGAACGTAAGTTACAGCAGTTATAAACCCTGCAAGTTCATCACAGGCAAATAAAACCTTTTTAAGAAGTGTATTTCTCGGTACGCCGCTGTAATCGGCATGTGATAAAATTGAATCTATAAATTCTTGATCAAATCCTCTTTCTTTCAAAATCTCGGCGCCTTTAAAAGGATGTTCTTCTGCGGTTGGATATTTTTCATAATCAAAATCATGTAACAAGGCTACGTTTCCCCAATAAGCAACATCTTCATTTAATTTTTCAGCATACGCTTTCACACAGGTTTCAACAGCATAGGCGTGCTTTAGCAAACTCTCACTTTTTGTAAATTCCTGCAAAAGCTGTAAGCAGTATTCTCTATCTCTACTTTTATCCATTTTTTTTCTTTTTGTTAATTATAGGAGTATAGCTCGGGCATAAATCTGATAATACACATTCGTTACATTTGGGTCTGTTAGCAATACAAATTTTTCTGCCGTGGGTTGCAAGCCAGTGTGATGAATTTATCCAGTATGATTCTGGTAATAGTTCTTTTAATTTTATTTCTATCTTATCCGGATTTTGAGAATCAATAAATCCAAGTAAGTTTGATAATCTTTTTACATGTGTATCTACTGCGATTGCCGGAATACCAAATGCGTTACCTGCAATTACGGATGCAGTTTTTCTTCCAACTCCGGGCAGCTTAACCAATTCATTAAAATCGGCAGGTACTTTACCCGAATGATTATTAATTAGCTCCGCACAACATGCTTTAATACTTTTGGCTTTTTGCTTATAAAATCCAGTAGAAAATATTTCTTTTTCAAGTTCTTCATTTGATAAATCTATAAAATCCTGAGGTTGGTTATATTTTTTAAATAATTCCTTTGTAACGATATTAACTCTATCATCTGTACACTGTGCAGAAAGTATTGTTGAAATGAGCAGTTGAAAAGGATTAGCATAAACAAGTGCAGGTTTAACTTTTGGGTATTCTTTTTTTAGAATATCAAAAATCCTTTTGGCAAAATCGTTACTAATCTTTGATTGCATCTTTATTGTACCGGGGATGAGTTATTTTTAATCTTTCAACAGGTGTGTTTTTTATAATATGCGATTGAATAATTTCTTCAACATCATCATTGGTAACTCCTCCGTACCAGATTTGTTCGGGGTAAACAACAACCGATACACCAAATTCACAAGCATCCAAACAACCGGAAGCGTTTGCTCTTACATCAGCATTCAACCCAAGTTCTTTTAATCTGGATTTAAAATGTTCACGGATTTCCGGACTTCCTTTTTCTGCACAACAACCCCGCGGATGACCATCTGGTCTTTTGTTCTCACAGATAAAAATGTGTTTATTATATCTTTTCATATTTGCTAAAATAAGAAAAGCGGACATAAAGTCCGCTTTATAAAATGATATAGTGTATAAGATTCTCTAATTTAATTCCATTCAGAAGAATCTGATACGAGTATCTTTTTGTAGCGCGTACGGGATTCGAACCCGTGATCCCCGCCTTGAGAGGGCGGTGTCCTAAGCCACTAGACGAACGCGCCAATGTAAAATGGAATTTACAATTAACAATGTACAATACACAATTAAAAATACTTTAATTGTAATTTCTAAATTTTCATTGCACATTGGTTTGTTGTCCCGTCAGGTTTCGAACCTGAACTCTTCTGATCCAGAGTCAGACGTGTTGCCAATTACACCACGGGACAATTTGATTTTATTTCATTTTTTCGGTTCGAAATATATCTAAGCCCGCTTATAAATGCAATTTGGAAATAGAGTGGTTTGCTTATATCCGAATATTTTAAGTAACTATAGAATATAATCATTTATTATTGACTAAAGTGGAAAATGAATATAATAGTCATAAACTGGGCATTTAATTCTAAAAAAGGTTTGGAGTTTAGTTGGATGATTTTACTACTGTGAGTTTATTTTATAATCTCTTCTTTATTGTTCTTTATTATCTTTAAATTATGCAGACACCAGCCTACAGCCCAGCCTTCCGCTTCATTAGTAAAATATTCAGCACACATCTGTGGTTCACTAATCAATTTTGCAAACTCATTTTTAGCAAAACTTGTGTTTACTGATAAAGATACTTTGCCAAGAAATTCACTTGCAATTTTATAGCCTGAATTTTGGTCCTTGAAATAAACACCACAAAAATGTTTTTGTGCTTCTTTTACGTATGCATTCCAATTTAATCCACCATCAGTAGTGTACATTACAGAACAATAAATATCCGCCGACCAAATGGGATTTTTTTCAATAATGCAAGCTTTGTACGCGGAGTCGGGATCAACAACCCAATTATTACCTGCATCATTAGTTATAAATTTTGTACTGTCAGATGAAATT